>JAUIEE010000062.1 GCA_030428965.1 bacterium
CCCCCCCAACAACGATTCCCAAGCCCAGGTGTTCCCCCTGGGGCTCCTTCGCGTCGCCTTCCCGCTAGCGGGCCGGGCTTCATCGGAGGAAGCGCCCCAAGTTCAAGGAACTCCCGGGCAAGGACGATCGTCCTTTCCATGGACCCGCCGGCGGCGGCGTCGGTCCACCCCTCCAATGATTTCCGGCTCCTGGCCCTACCTGACGGGCGACACGCCCGCGGTCCCCATCCGTATTCGGGAGATCCCCAGCGATTTCCAGGTGGAGGAAATCCCGACTCGTTCGGGCGGAAAAGGCGACCACGTCTGGTTCGAGATCGAGAAGAGCGGCATCACGACCCGCGAAGCAGCCCGGCGCATCGCGCGCGAGCTCGACGTGTCCCCGAATGCGATCGGGAAGGCCGGCAGCAAGGATGCCCACGCGGTGACGCGGCAGATCTTCTCGCTGGAACACGTGGATCCGGATCGGCTGATGCAACTGAATCTTCCCGACGTGCGCGTCCTGCGCACGGGGAGGCGTCGACGCAAGCTGCGCATCGGTCAGCTGCGTGGGAATCGCTTCCTGCTCAAGCTGCGTGGCGTGGATCCGGCCCGCAAGGACGACATCGGCCGCGTGCTCACGCGTCTGCTCGAATCCGGCGTGCCCAACTACTTCGGACACCAGCGCTTCGGTGTGCGCGGGGACACCTGGGAGGCCGGTCGCGCCCTCCTGCGCGGGGACTTCCGCGCCGCGGCCCGTAGCATCGCTGGCTCTCCCAGCGGACGGGACACGGCCAGCGTGGCCGCCGCCCGTCAACTCTTCGACGTGGGGGACTACGAGTCCGCCGCCCGGGCCTGGCCCCGCGGCTTTCCCGACTGTGTTCAGCTGTGTCGGGACATGGCGCACTACGCCGGCGACGCGGAAAGAGCGGTTCGTTGCCTGGACCGGGGGCTTCTGCGCTTCTACGTCTCCTCGTACCAGTCCTGGATGTTCAATCAGGTCGTTGCCAAGCGCATGGACAGCTTGGATCACCTCTTCGATGGGGACCTGGCCTGGAAGCACGATTCGGGGGCGGTCTTCCGGGTCGAAGATGCGGCCGCGGAGGACGCCCGCCTGCAGAAGGTGGAGATCTCGCCTTCCGGACCCTTGTTCGGACGGCGCATGAGCCGTCCCGCCGGGATCCCTGCCGAGATCGAGGAGAGCGTGCTGGCCGACAGCGAAGAATCGGCCGAGGTCTTCCGGCGCCAAGGACCCTGGGGCTGGCGCGGGGGGCGTCGACCTCTGCGCGTGCCCATGACCGACCTGGGCTTCAACACGGGGGTGGACTCCTCCGGTGCATTCGTGGAGCTTCGCTTCGTCCTACCCGCCGGCTCCTACGCCACGGCGGTTCTGCGGGAACTCGGCAAGGACCTCCTGGTCGACGCCACGCTGGATCGGCGCCAGGCCCTGCGCGTCTCGAGCTAGAGCCGACCTCGGCGCCTGGTTCACGTCGCTCGGACCTCCCGGGCGGCCAAGTTTGACCGCAGGAGGCTTTCCTCGGCTCCCTTCTTGGGTTCGGATACTGCGCCAAGGCGCTCGTTCGAAGGCGCCCAATCGCCATTCCGTGGAGGAGACATGAAGATCGAGTCGTTGCTTTCCGTTCTCGCGCTTTCGGTGGCAGCCGGCTGCCAAAGCTCATCCGGTGGGACCGCCGTCCAGGAACAAGGGGGCCCAGGCGCCGACCCCATGCCCGACATGGCGTCGATGATGGCCTACGCCACGCCGGGGGAGGCCCACGCCGAGCTGGCCAAGGGAGAGGGCAAGTGGAACGTGGCCGGCAAGATCTTCATGGCGCCCGGTGCGCCTCCCATGGAGATGGAGGCTACGGCCGAGGTGAGCATGATCCTGGACGGCCGATTCCTGGTGGAAGAGTTCCACGGGAGCATGATGGGGATGCCGTTCGAGGGGCAGCTCTTGCTCGGGTACAACAACATCACCAAGGAGTACCAGAGCGTCTGGATCGACAACTTCGGGACCGGGCTCACCTGGGCGGCGGGTCCGGAGAGCGAAGGGGGCTCGGTCCACCTGGCCGGGGAGATCGTCGACCCCAGGAGTCCCGGTGGCCGGCCCTTCCGGCAGGTCTCCACCCACGAGGGGGGCGACCGGGCCACCATGCAGATGTACGACACCCTTCCGGACGGTAGTGAGTTCCTGGTCATGGAGCTCGTCTACACTCGTCCCTGACGCGGCGACGCGCGTCGTAGAGGGACTTTGCAGGGAAGGCGTTCCGTCCGGACGGGCGGACGCCAGCCCTGGCGCGCGTTCGCGGCTGTTGAAAGGCGCAAAACCTAAGGTGTTATCTGTAAGGGTCTAACGCTCGCGTTAGCCGTCTCGGGGACCGAGCGTTGCCTTCGTCCCCAGGGTTCGCTCTCGTGCTGCTTCCCAGTCTGCGCCCCCCCGAACGCAAACGAGATCGATGCACGTACTGGCCTTGGTGAATCAGAAGGGCGGCTGCGGCAAGACGACGGTGGCCGTCAACCTCGCGGCAGCGTTGGCCCGTGCGGGACAGCGCGTGCTGCTGGCCGATCTGGATCCCCAGGCCCATGCCACCATGGCGATGGGCTGCGGCATCGAGGACGAGCTGACCCTCGCCGACCTGTTCCTGGGCCATGCCAGCGTGCCCGAAGTCGTCCACGCGGCTCCGATGGGCGTGGGCCTCTTGCCCGGGAGCCTGGAATTGCGGGAGTTCGAGGAAGTGGCCGAGCGCACGCTGCATCCCGAGCACGTGCTCGACAACGCCCTCGCGAAGGTCGCGGACTCCTACGACTTCGCCCTGCTCGATTGCCCCCCGCGCACGGACGGTGTCCTCGCGGCCAACGCCCTGCGCGCCGCCGATACGGCCGTCCTCGTGGTCGAAACCGGAGCCTTCGCCCTGCAGGGGGCCCTGCGGGCGGTGGGCGTGCTCGAAGAGATCGCCGAGAGCATGGAGTGCGAGTTCGACCTGCGGGTCGTCGGGACCCTGTTCGACCGCCGTACCCGGCTCATGCGCGAGCTCTTGATCGGAATCCACGCTCGCTTCGGCTCCCTGCTCTACGACACCGTCATCCGCCAGTCCGTTCGCCTGCGCGAAGCTGCCGCCTGCGGTGTGCCCGTGCAAGAGTTGGATCCCAAGTGCCGCGCTTCCCTGGAGTTCGAGGCCTTGGCCCAGGAGATTCTGGCCGAGCTGCCCCAGCGGGCCTTCGGTCTGGAACGCCGTAGCCCCTTCCTCACGACCCGCACCAGCTACCCTCCGGGGGTCTTGCCACCTCCGGTTCCAACTTCCCCGAGGTGATCCCATGGACGGCCTGGCCCTCTTGTGCAACCTCCACGCCGATGGGCCGCTTTCCTTGCGTCGGCTCCGGCAAGCCGGTGTGCGTAAGCTCGAGCACGTAGCGCGACTCGAGCTCCCCAAGCTGTGTTCGCTGCTCGAGGCTTCGCAGGCCCAGGCGAAGCGCTTCGTCCAGGAAGCGAGCTGGTTGGCCGAGCGCGTGTACGAAACGGCCGAGTCGGCGCCGGAGCCCGAGCCTCGGGAGGAGTCGGCGACACGCCAGGCGCCGGGGACCTGGGTTCTCGAGGACGGAACCGTCGTCTTTCGCACGCCCATGGCACGCGAGCGGGAACAGACGAGGGTCAAGACCCTCGTTCCGAGTCCGCCGGCGGGGGAGACACCCCTGAGGCCGGGCGTGGTCGAGGGGCTGGACGCCGCGACCTGCGAACGGCTGATCGCCCACGGGGTGCGCTCCTTCGAGCTCTTCGTCGAGCTGGCCAACCTCAGCTTGGCGCGGCGGCTGCAAATGCCCCTGACGCGGCTGCTCGACCTGCAGCAGCGGGCGCGCCAGCTGCTCACGGGAAGGACCGCGGGCCGGCGAGCGGAAGCGCGCAAGCGGGTCCCGCGCCCCCAGCCGCCGGTCGACGAGATGATGCGGGTCTCCACCGATCCGGGCGGGCGATCCCGCGTCGGGTCGGGGATCGAGGATCCCCATTCGGATCCGGGGGGGGCTGGAGGGCCCTTCGCCTAGCGGTCCAGCGGGCTGCCGGTCGGTTCTTCCTGTCCCGTTCCCTTCCTTCACCGAGGTCGATTCCGATGACGACGAAAGCTGCGTATCCCACTCTGACCTGTGGCCGGCTCTTCCTTGTGACCGGCATCACCTCGGGCCGTGAGGTCTTCCTGGGCAAGGCTCTCTCCGAGCCCGAGGAGGGCCGTATCACCCTCGAGGGGCGGTCCATCGGGCGCTCCGCTTCCGGGGAGCTCGCCCTGAGGCCCTTCGCGACGCGCGTCAGCTTCACCACGTTCGATCCGGACGTCACCCTGCATCACGTGTTCGAGCGAGACGTCCTCGCGGAGGGGCTGGAGCTCTTGCGCTGCAAGGAGGAGGTCCTGGCCGCGCCTTCCCATCCGCTGTTCCACCGCTGGATCGATGCCTCGATCCCCGGCCTCGATGCGGGGTTCGAGATCGACCTTGCCCCGTCGGATGCGCCCGACGATCTCTACGGCACTTTTCGAACTTCCCTGGAGGGTTGCCGTAGGCTCCTCTACGCCGCGCCCCAGGTGGGCAGCACCCGCGAGCTCGATCGTCTGGCCGAGCTCGAGGGCGACCTCGTCATCGAGCTCGGCAAGAGCGCGAACGGGATCGCGGTCCAGCTCCACGAGGTGCTCGAGACTCGCCCCGACCTGGGCCGCTTTCTGGCCTCGTGCCCGGAGCCACGCGAGTCCTGGCCCACGCCGCTCGGGCCCTGGCAGAGGCTCTCGCGCCGCCTCCAGCAGGCCAAGCAGTGGGCATTGCGCCGCGGGGACGTGGACCTGGTGCGGACCGTGAACGCCTTGGTTCGCGAGGGCACCCTGGGGACCGACGGGATCCTGCTCGAGCACGTCTCCGCGCTGGACGCCCTGACGACCGAAGCCTTCGATCACTACGGGATCTACCCCGCGCCTTCCGTTGCCGAGGAGCGCGCGATCCTCCAGCCGCAGCCGCAGCCCAAAGGGCCCCCGCCGGTCCAGGTCGAGGCGCTGAAGATCCAGCAGCCCTACTAGGGGCCCCGGGGATCTACTTGCCGCCCGGGCCGCCCAGGGGCTGGAACTTGGCGGAGGAGAGGGCGCGCCCGGACTCGGGTCTGGCCCAGGTCGTCCCGTTGACGGTATCGACCAGAATGATCGTCTCGCCGGTGTCGCTGATGTGGGCCCGGTACCGGCCGACTTCCGGGGAGGCCGCGGGGCTGAAGCCGGTGGCGAGCACGAGCAGGATGCCTCCGAGGCCGCCGATGAGAAGCGAGGGGAGATCGAGCTGTCTTTTCATGGTTCGGTTCCCTCCAGGGGGATCGTGGGTTCGGTGGACGTCCAGGGCAGCTCGATTCTTCCCGATTCCCTGACTCCGCGAGAGGGTTTTCGGGTCTTTCGGACGTCCGAGCTGCCAGGAAGGCACGGGCTTCTCGTACCTTGAGCCCATGGAGGCCCTGATCGGTGTCACGACCTATGGCCGTGACGGTGAGAACCGCTTTCACCTGTTCGCCGATTACGTCGATGCGGTGCGCCGGGCCGGGGCGGCCGTCAGCCTGCTTCCTCCCGGGGAGCAGCGAATCGAGCGCTGGCTGCGGAGCGTCGATGGGGTGGTGCTGGCCGGCGGGGGAGATCTGGAGCCCGCGGTCTACGGTGGGCTCGGGGTCGATGCGACCCACGACGTCGATCCGGAGCGCGATCGCATGGAGCTCGAGCTCGCACAGCGGCTCCTGGACTCCGACCTTCCCGTGCTCGGGATCTGTCGTGGCATGCAGGTCGTGAACGTCGTTCTGGGGGGCGATCTCATCGAGCACATCCCCGCCGTCTACGGTGACGACGTCGTGCACCGGGCGCTGCCCCAGGACCCGGTGCCCCATCCGGTTTCCCTCGATCCGAGGAGTGCCCTGGCCAGGATCACGGGCGAGCTCGAGATGTCCCCCCACTCCTGGCACCACCAGTGCGTGGGACGTCTAGGACAAGGACTCTCCGCCGTGGCGCACGCTCCCGACGGGGTGGTCGAGGCGGCCGAGATCGAGGGCCGCCCGGACTGGCTGCTGGTGCAGTGGCACCCGGAGCTCTCGGCCCACAGGGATGCGGCCCAGCAGCGCATCTTCGACTGGCTGATCCAGAGGGCGTAGGGCCCGGAAACGGGCTTTGGGCCCAGGGTGGCCGGCGTCCGCGGTCGATGAAGCCTCTGCTAGAATGCCCGGCTCGGCCTCACCTTCGTCTCCTTCGATGCGCACCCTTCGACCCCTCCTGGCCCTCGGTGGCCTGGCAGCTCTGCTTCTCCTGCCCGGGGAATCCAAGTCCAGGGTCGAGGTCGACTACGCCCGGGACGTGGCCCCGATCCTGGAGCAGTACTGCTTCGACTGCCACGGCGACCGGCGCCAGCGCAGCGGTCTGCGCATCGACCGCCGCGAGAATCTCTTCAGCGGCGGAGACTCCGGGGTTCCCGGCATCGTTCCCGGTCGCCGGGACGAGAGCGAGATCTACCTGCGACTGATCGAGACCGACGAGGAGCTGCGCATGCCGCAGTTCGACGAGCCCTTGCCGGCCGAGGCGATCGAGACCCTCGGCGCGTGGATCGACCAGGGCGCTCCTTGGCCCGAGGACAGTGCCAGCTCCGAGGGTCCGACCCACTGGGCCTACCTGCCCGTCGAGCGTCCCGACCTGCCCGCAGTCGAACGTGAGGACTGGTGCCGCAACGAGATCGATCGCTTCATCCTGGGCCGCCTGGAAGCGCAAGGGCTGACTCCTTCGCCCGAGGCGGAGCGCGCCACCTTGATCCGTCGGCTCTCCCTCGACCTTCTGGGCCTGCCGCCGACCTCCGACGAGGTGCGGGCCTTCGTGCAGGACGCAAGCCCCGACGCCTACGACGTCCTGGTGGAGAGGCTCCTGGCCTCGCCCCACTTCGGTGAGCGCTGGGGACGCCACTGGCTCGACCTGGCGCGCTACTCCGACTCCCACGGGTACACCTTCGACGGGGCGCGCTCCATGTGGCCCTACCGGGACTGGGTCATCGAGGCCTTCAACCGCGACCTGCCCTTCGACCGGTTCACCATCGATCAGCTGGCCGGCGACCTCGTGGACGATCCTTCCACCGATCAACTCGTGGCGACGGGCTTCCACCGCAACACCCAGATCAACGAGGAGAACGGGGTCGATCCGGAAGAAGACCGCGTCGAGGCCATCAAGGACCGGGTCGACACCACAGGTACTGTGTGGTTGGGGAGCACGCTCAACTGCGCCCAGTGCCACTCCCACAAGTACGACCCGTTCACCCAGCGCGACTACTACCGCCTGTTCGCCTTCTTCAACCAGTCCGAGGACACCGGCGGCTACGTGGGGACCTTCCACGGGCCCAAGCTCGAGCTGCCCACGCCGCAGGAGGCGGCCGAGATCGAGCGCATCGAAAGCACGATGGAGCCGCTGCGTGCGCGGCTCGAGGCATGGACCCCCGAGATGGAACAGGCTCAGCGCGCCTGGGAAAGGGAGTACGTGGCCAGCGCCGACGACTGGGAGAGGCTTGCGCCCCGTTCGGTCGAAGCCAGCGAGGGAGAGCTCTCGATCCAGGACGACGGCTCGGTGCTGGCCGAGGCCGGCGGACCGCCCCGCGCCACCTACCAGGTCGTCCTCGATCGACCCGAGGAGAAGCTGAGCGCCGTGCGCCTGGACGTGCTGGCCGACCCGCGAGCTCCCAAGGCGGGGCCCGGGCGCTCGGCCGAGGGCAACTTCGTGCTGACCGAATTCCGGCTCGCCGTAGCGCCCCTCGGCGACGCAGAAAACCTGAGTCCGGTCGAGCTGACCCGCGCCCGGGCCAGCCATTTCCAGGACCTGGCCGAGGACAACCGCTGGCCGGTGGAAGCCGCGCTCGATGGGGAGAGCATGACCGGCTGGGCCATCCTGCCGCACACCGGACGTGCCCACGCGGCGGTCTTCGAGCTGGCGCAGCCGCTCTCGATGCCAGGAGGCATGCGGCTGGTCTTCACCCTGGAACAGCACTTCGGCGAGCGACACACGATCGGCCACTTCGCGCTGTCCGCGAGCAGCGACCCTCCGGGCCTGGGGACCTACGTGACCAAGGATCGCTTCCTTGCCCTGGCGCGCACGCCTGTGAACGAGCGCAGTGCGGCCGAGGAAGAGAACCTGCGCCGTCTGTTCCTCTCGGACTTCCCCGAGCTGAACGTCGTGCGCCAGGAGCTCGCGGCCCTGGAGAAGGCGCGGCCACGACCGGTCACGACCCTGGTGATGGAGGAGAAAGGAGAGGCTCGAACCACCCACCTGCTCAAAGGAGGCAGCTTCCTGTCCCCTGGGATCGAGCTCGACGCCGGTGTGCCCGAGTTCCTGCCCCCCCTGGGCGAGACGGGCGACACGGTCGATCGCCTGGACCTGGCTCGTTGGCTGGTCGACGCCCGCAACCCGCTGACCCATCGCGTGCTCGTGAACCGCGCCTGGCAGCGACTGTTCGGTCTGGGCATCGTCGAAACCGAGGACGACTTCGGTACCCGCGGGGCGCGCCCGACTCACCCCGAGCTGATCGACTGGTTGGCCGATGCCTTCCTGCGCGAGGGCCAGAGCTTCAAGGGACTGATCCGACGCATCGTCCACTCGGCCACCTACCGGCAGTCCTCCGCCCCCCGTCCCCGGCTCGAAGAGGTCGATCCGCGCAACCGCCTGCTCGCCCGCCAGAGCCGGCTGCGCTGCGACGCCGAGACCTTGCGGGACTCCTGCCTGGTGGCGAGCGGTCTCCTGTCGCGCAAGATGGGGGGACCGCCGGTCTACCCGCCGCAGCCCGAGGGCGTCTTCCGCTTCACCCAGACCCCGAAGAACTGGCGCACGAGCGAGGGCGAGGACCGCTACCGGCGCACGCTGTACACCTGGCACTGGCGTTCGAGCCCGTACCCGTTCCTGACGACCTTCGACGCCGATCTGGGCAAGCGCGCTTGTACCCGACGCCGTCCGTCGAACACGCCCCTGCAGGCCTTGACCCTGGCCAACGATCCGATGATCGTCGAGCTGGCCGGCGGGCTCGCCCTGCGGGCCCTGGGGGAGGGCGAGATCGAGCCCCGCGAGCGTTTGCGGCGCGCTTTCCGCTGGTGTCTCGTGCGCGAGCCGGAAGCCGACGAGCTGAACTTGCTCGAGGACTTCCTGCAGGAGCAGCTCGAGGCCTTCGAGGAGCGTCCCGACGGCGCGGCCGACTTTGCACCCCTCGAATTGCCCGCCGGGGTGGACGTCGTTCAGGCGGCTGCCTGGACCCAGGTCGGGCGGCTCCTGTTCAACCTCGACGAGTTCGTGACCCGGAGCTGAGCGTGGAGAACGAACGAAACGAGCTCACGCGGCGCCACTTCCTGTCGCATTGCGGCCTCGGGCTGGGTTCGATGGCCCTCGGATCGCTCCTTGGTCCCAGGGTTCTGGCCGAGGGCGGCACGGGGCTGCTGCCCCACCACGCACCTCGGGCGAAGAACGTGATCTTCTTGTTCATGGCGGGGGGACC
Organism: bacterium; assembly: GCA_030428965.1. Lineage (GTDB taxonomy): Bacteria > Planctomycetota > UBA1135 > UBA1135 > JAUIEE01. The sequence continues at coordinate 9,484 of JAUIEE010000062.1, forward strand.
GAGCCAGCTCGATCTGTTCGAGCCCAAGCCCGCCCTGCAGAAGCTCGACGGCCAGCCGGTTCCCGAGTCGATCCTCGACGGCAAGCGCTTCGCGTTCATCGGTCCGGGGGCCAAGCTCCTCGCGAGCTCGCGGCGCTTCCGGCAGCACGGCGAGAGCGGCGCCTGGATGAGCGAGCTGTTGCCGCACCTGGGCGGCGTGGCCGACGAGCTGTGCATCGTGCGCAGCATGGTGACCGAAGAGATCAACCACGGCCCGGCCAAGCTCTTCCTGAATACGGGTCACGGGCAGTACGGTCGCCCGAGCATGGGGTCGTGGGTGTCCTGGGGGCTGGGGTCCGAAGCCCAGGACCTGCCGACCTTCGTGGTGCTGCAGTCCGGTTCCCGCGGTCCGCGCATCGGCGCCCCCCTGTGGGGAGCAGGCTTCCTGCCGACCCGTCACCAGGGTGTTCCCTTCCGCTCCGGCGCCGAGCCGATCCTGCACCTCGAGACTCCCCGCGGCCTCTCCGCGGCCCAGCAGAGACAGTTCTTCCAAGCGGTGAGCGGCCTCAACCAAGAGCGCTTCGATGTTCTGGCCGACGACGAGATCCGCACGCGCATCGAGGCTTACGAGCTGGCCGCGCGCATGCAGACGAGCGCCCCCGAGCTGGTGGACTTCTCCCGCGAATCCAGGTCCACCCTCGAGCTCTACGGGGTCGAGCCGGGCGTGCCTTCCTACGCCGCGAACTGCCTCCTGGCGCGCAGGCTCGTGGAGCGCGGCGTGCGCTTCGTGCAGCTCTACCACACCGACTGGGACCACCATGGCTCGCTCGAGCTCAACCTGGGGCAGCCCCTGGAAGAGGTGACGCGCCAGATCGACCGTCCCACCGCCGCCTTGATCCGCGACCTCAAGCAGCGCGGCCTGCTCGAGGACACCCTGGTCGTGTGGGGCGGAGAGTTCGGCCGCACGCCCATGAGCGAGGTGCGCGTCGCCACCGGTCGCGACCACCACATCGATTCCTACACCATGTTCCTGGCCGGCGGCGGGACGAAGGCCGGGCACATTCACGGCGAAACCGACGAGCTCGGCTTCGAGGTGGTCGAGGGCGCCGTCCCGGTGCACGACCTGCACGCGACGATGCTGCACCTCCTGGGACTCGACCACCTGCGCCTGACCTACCTGTCCCAGGGCCGTGACTTCCGCCTGACGGACGTGGCGGGGCACGTAAGGCACGAGCTGTTGGCCTAGGGCCACAACCACGCAGGGCCTGGTTCCTTCTTCAGCGCCGGCTGTCGGGGTTCTTCACGACAACGCGCATGCTGGCTTCCGCGCGATTGCCCGCCAGGTCCCAGGCGCGGACGACGATCGTGTAGCGCCCATCTGGAAAGCGTCGCTTGCCGTTGTCGTCGAGGGACGTCGTGTCCCAGCACTGGCGCTCGTCGGCCAGCTCAATGATCCCGTCCCCGTCCGTGTTCGTGGCCTTGAGGACATAGGGCCGTGGCCAGGGAGGAAGCTTCGATACGAAGGGCTGGCGCTCTTCGTGACTCAAGTACAGGGGTCGTACAGTCCGCTCACTAGGGATCGGGCCGCGTTGATCCAAGACGAGTTTGCGCCAGGAAGAGTGTCCCTTGCGCTTGATCTCGATCGTCACGGCGGGAACCATCCAGTTGCATGCCTGGTCGCGGTAGGCGTTGTCCGAGATGGCGACCAGCACGTCCAACTTTCCCGACACCGGCCGTTCGGCATCCACAGGATCCAGGCTGCCTTCTTCCACCAGCCAAAACGGGGTATGGATCGTTGGGGGTCGATCATCCTCGAAGGAGAAGCGCACAAGCGGGTCGTAGAGACTCTGCAAGTTCACCTTGTCACCCCGCTCGAAGCTCACGTAGTTGAGGTGGAGATGGTCTGAGCCATCTCGCTCCCCAAGGGAGAAATCGACGACGCGTCCGAGAATCTGTCCCTGTTCGACAAGGTCACCTACTTCAAAGGCATAGGTTTCCGGGTCTACGTGGGTGTAGCACCATCCTTCCCCACTCTCGGCCACAGGCTCAACGACGAAGAAGTGGTGGGTCTTCCATTCGGGGTAGTTGGTCGCGATCAGAGCTACCGTGCCCGACTCGACGGCACGGACCTCGGTGCCCGCCTCCTGGATGAGGTCCAAGGCTGCGTGGACGTAGTCGTCCGTGGGTTGCTGGTAGTTGTTCCAGAGCTTCTGTTCCTTGAACCTTCCGGGGAAGGGCCACTTCACTCGTTCTCCAGGGGGCTGTTCGAAGGCCGGGCACCGGGAGGCGTCTTGCAAGAAGACCTCCTCTTCGAGCAGGCGCGAGAGTGCCTTCCGAGCAGCATCTCGCACCAGGTACATCCGTTCACCCGTATCCGGATGCAGGTAGAGGTAAGGGTCGTTGGCAGCGAGCTCTTCGAGCGCCGTTCGGAGGCCTGGATCGCCGATGAATCCGAGCCCCTCGGCTGCAAGCCGACGCACCTGAAACCACGGATCGTCCAGGGCGCCGAGCAAGACGAGCGCGCATTCTGCCGAACCGATCTGTCCCAAGGCCTTGGCGGCCATCCAACGAGCGTTGCCCGCCTCGGGGTCCGCCAAGATCTCGCTCAGCTGGGGGACCACCGGTTCTCCAACGAAGACGAGCTCGTCGTAGGCTTCCCAGTCGGCCGCTCGGAAACGTCGCAGGGCATCTTCAACGCCCTGGCCGGCCAAGATCGCGAGCAAGAAAGTCACTGCGGAGCAGCTCATGCTTCTCCCGTGGAGTTATGTGGAAGAGAAACGAGTGACCGGCCAGGGGCGTCTCGGATCAAAGAGGCAGGACGTCCCCGTCTCGGGCGACGTCGAAGCCCAGGTTGCGGACCCTGGCCGTCGCTTCGCTCTCGGGGTGGGTGGCCGGGTTCGTGTGGTTGAGGTGGGTGAAACGGATCTTCGTGCGTTCGTGTTCGGGCAGGGAGCCGAAGCGTTCGAGGCTCTCGACGATGAAGGGGTGGGGGATCTCGGCCATGCTGCGGCCGGGGATCTCGCCGTCGGCGTAGAAGGTGCCGTCGAGGAGAGCGTAGTCCACCGTCTCGAGCACCGCTTCGGGAGGCAGGCTCCAGCGTTCCCACTTGTCGATGTCGGGCAGGTAGAGAATCGAACGCTCCGGGCCGCGAATCAGGTAGGCCAGCGTGTCGGAGTACTCGTCGCGGTGGGGGACCTCGATGGCCGTCACGAACAGGTCTTCACCCAGCTCGATGGGCTCGCCGGGGACGAGGGGGCGCAGGTCGATCGCCTGGTCCTCGACGAGCAGGTCCCAGGGTCCGTTGGATGCGAGGAACGCGACCATGCGCTCGGAGGCGAAGACGGGAGTCGACTTGGCGCCGTACACCTCGCGTCCGAGGTAGCCGAGACCGGTGTAGTGGCCGAAGTGCGCGTGGGTCAGGAAGATCCCGTCCACGAGGGAAGGCCGCGGGCCGCTCTCCTTGCGCGTCGCCGGATGACCGTTCATGGCGCGCACCTGTTCGGGCAGATCGGGCGTGGCGTCGATCAGGAAGCGCTGGCCGCTGCGCGGATCGACGATGAGGAGCGAGGCCACCCTCCTGACCAGGAGCGGATCGAGCTGGGCGGCACGGCACTGGGGGCCTTCGCAGCCGATCTGGGGCAGGCCGCCGTCCTGGGCGGTTCCAAGGACGAGGGCGTAGGGGGCCAGCGGATCCTGCTCGGCGGGAGGGGCGCCCGCGCACGCTGCCGCCAGGGCAAGTACGGACAGGCCGATCGTGCGTCGTATCGCAGCCCCCATCGTGTTCCCTATCTAACAGCCCCATGGTCGAGGTTCGAAGGGAATCCGGCTGCGGGAGCGCGGCAGGTCCCGCTGGCGGGCGCGGTGTGGAGAAACCGGTACGGATTGTTGAGAACAGGTCGGGCCGAGCCCCCTCAGTACCTGGATCCCCTGACTCTTGGGGCGGAGCACTAAGGTGTTTTGCGGGGCGCTGCAAAGGACACGTGCAGAAGGGTCGTTGCGGTCGTCCCTCGGCCGACGGACGTCGTCCTGCACGCCGGTCGTTCGGCGCTCAAGTTTTCGACTTTTCCGCGGTCGGTTGGAGCCCGAGCGGTTCTAGTAGGGGGCAGAGGGCTTGCCCCTCTATGGCCCGCCACCCAGTGCACAGGGACGTGTCCCGAGGGGGGAAACTTGGACCGTCTCACCACCGCTCGGTTCGCCTTGACGCGGTGAAGGACAGCCGCGGTGGCGGGTCACTTCCCCTCCCCAGGTTCTTGCTGCGCTAGAGGTGCAGGATGCGTTCGGTCTTGCGGATGCTCACGCGCTTGATCTGCGCGAGCGGAATGAACTGCTTGACCGGTTCCTTGGCGGAAGACTTGCCGCCCTGGGCCATCTCGGTGACCACGGTCAGGTAGTCGCGGCCCATGGCGACGGGCTTGCCGCGGTAGTAGCCGGCCTTGATCTGACGACCCACCGGTGCGTGTTCGAAGGACTCGGGGTTGGCGATCGTGACGGTCTGCCCGATGAGGGAGCGCAGCACGTCGGCGAAGGAGCGGTCCTCTTCGATCGGGACCCGGGCGGCGCCGGCTCGGCGCTCGTTGACGGTTTCGGTACTCATGATGGTCGGGCTCCGGATGGGGGGAAGTGCTTTGGGCTCGGCCGGATTCCGGCTCGCTCCCAAGGCGTCCGTGCTTTCCATCGCTCCCTAGGCATCCAGTCCCGTTTCGTAACCTCGCCCGTGCCGATTTTCGGAGCTCGAACGAAGCCCTTGCTCGGCGCTCCCTGGCCTCGTGTGCCTTTGTCCAGGGACCTGCGGCGGCCCGGCGCCTAGAGCGCTGCGCCTCCAGGCCCTAGACTCCCGCCTTGTTTGTCCTCTTGTGTCTTTGGGTGTCGGGGATCGTCGCCGGAGCTGGAGAACCATCTCGGCCCCGCACCATCGTCGCCTTCGGCGATTCGACCACCCTCGAACGAGCCCGGGTCGAAGCCGTCTACGCCCAGCGCCTCCCGGCTCTCCTGGCTGCGCGCGGATTCGAGCTGCGCGTCGTCAACCGCGGCCGCGGGGGAGACACGACCCGCGCGGCCCTGCGACGCTTCGAGCGCGACGTCCTGGGCGAGAACCCCGATCTGGTGCTGATTCAATTCGGTGTCAACGACGCCTCGATCCGGACCGACCTGGGCCAGAGCGAGCCGCGCGTGGCGATCGAGGACTACCTCGGCAACCTGACCTACTTCGCGCGACGCTTGCAGCGCTGCGGGATCCGGGTCGTCTTCCTGACGCCCAACCCGATCTTCTGGACCCCGCTCCTGCGGCGTTCTCTCGGTGCCGAGGCCGGGGACCTGGACGATCCCTGGGGACTGAATCGAGATCGCGAGCGGTACGCTGCTGCCCTGCGGCACCTGGCTGGGTCCCTCGACGTGCCGATCGTGGACGTCTACGGAGCCTATGGGGAGCGCGAGCGCGTGGGGCAAGATCCGCGCGTCCTGCTCCTGGACGGCGTGCACCCCAACGATCGTGGACACGCCCTGGTCGCCGAGGCCGTGGCGGAAGTCCTGCTGGAGCTCTGGGCCGGGGACGGGGAGCCGCCCGAGGTCTACGGGCTGAATCCCGAAGGCCTGGGTCCTGGTGGGGGCACGGCGACCCGCGCCGTCCGCGCCTTGCGGTCGCGCATCGACCGACGCATCGGACCGGGCTCTCGCCTCCACCTGTGCTCCGATGTCCTGCGCATCGATTGGCCCTCCGGGTGGGGGCGCGAAGAGCAGCTACGGGCCCAGCGGGCGGTGAAGACGGCCGGGCTGTTCGAGCTGAGGCCCGTGGCCCGCGTCGGGGAGGCTCGCCTCGACCCCGGTCAGGTCCAGTGGTTCCCGGTACGGGACGGGGAGCGGCTGCTTCTGTCGAGATTCGAGGGCGAATTCGCCATCGACGCCCTGGACCTGGTCGGCATCGAGCCGCCGGGCCCGACGGGGCCTGCGACCTACACCTGGGAGGGACAGCGGGTGGCCGACCTTCGTCGCTGGGCGGCGGGGAACCCGGGGCGGGAGGTCGCCCTCGTCCTGCGGGGTGAGGTCATCGCGGTCGAAACGATGGCTGAGGCCCCGGAAGCGACCGGCCACTTCCCAGGTTGGTTCTCGGCCGCGGACGTCGAGCGTCTCGAGGTCGATCGGGAGCGGGGCTACCTGTTTCGGCCCGGGCCTTGAGGCCTGACCCGGGCCAGGGGGACTCTGGGGCTACTTCGCCGCGGCGCGGATCTCCTCGACCAGAGCGTCGGCTCGGTAGACGTGCTCGAGCGCGGCCATCATGCCCGCGGTGTGGACCGAGACGCAGCGCGCGACGCTGTCGTCGAAGACGAAGCGGTTGCCGAGCATCTGAATGTTGCCGTCGAAGATCAGGCCGACCAGACGACCTTCCCGGTCGATGATCGGGCTGCCCGAGTTGCCGCCGATGATGTCGCAGGTCGCGACGAAGTTGAACGACGTGGCGGGATCGATCTCCCCGCGCCGCTCGTTCCAGATGGGGGAGAGGTTGTAGGGCGGCTCGTCGTCGAAGGAGGCCGAACGTTCGTAGAGGCCGTTGAAGGTGGTCTTGTAGGGCATGC
>JAUIEE010000063.1 GCA_030428965.1 bacterium
GAAGGGGGCGGCCAGGTCGGCGACCGAGGTGAGGTCCGGGCCAACGACGGCTCCTTCAGCTTCCAGGTCCAGGACACCCAGCGCATGGGGGAGATCATCGTCCACGTCGGGACGGCGGCCGGGGTCGGCGCCGTGGACTTGGAGGTCACGGCCGAGGTGGACGGCGACCACCGCAGCCGCACCCGCAAGAACCACACCGCGACGCACCTCCTGCACAAGGCGTTGCGGGAGGTGCTCGGGGACCACGTCACCCAGCAGGGCTCCTACGTCGGTCCCGACCGACTGCGCTTCGACCTGTCTCACCCCAAGGCGATCACCTCCGAGGAGCTCGAGGAGATCGAGACGCGCGTCAACGCCCACGTCTTCGCCAACGCCCAGGTCCAGACCACCGTGGAGGATCTGGAGGCGGCCAAGGCACGGGGCGTGATGGCGCTGTTCGGGGAGAAGTACGACGACAAGGTGCGCGTGGTCGACGTGGACGGCTGGTCGACCGAACTGTGCGGCGGCACCCACGTGAAGGCGGTGGGGGACATCGGCCCCTTCCTGATCGTCTCCGAAGGGGCCATCCAGGCCGGAGTGCGGCGCATCGAAGCGGTGACCGGACCTGTGGCCGTGGAGCACATCCAACAGCAGCGCCGGTACCTCGAAGAGGCCGCCCGGGCCCTCAAGACGCCGCCGGACGAGGTCGTCGAACGGGTGCAGCAGCTCCAGAAACAGATCAAGGACGCCCGCAAGAAGGCCAGCCAGAGCTCGAAGGCAGACGTACAGTCCGCCTTCGAACGCCTCTCGAAGGAGCTCGAGCAGCGCGAAGGCATCGCCACGGGGTTCTTCTCCCTCGACCTACCCCAGGCGGCGCTGCGCGATCTCTCCACCCGTCTCAAAGGAGCCCATGCGGACCTGGCCGTCGGCCTCCTGGGCGAGGCCGATGGCAAGGTGCCCTGGATCGTGATCTGCCAGGGCAAGGCTCGCGAGGACGGCCTGAAGAGCTCCGCCGCGGTGGCCCACCTGCGGGAAGCCCTGGGCGGGGGCGGGGGCGGCAAGCCCGACCTGGCCCAGGGCCAGGGGCTCCAGGCCGCGGGCAAGACCAAGGTCCTCGAGCTCTTCCAGGCCCAGGGCCTGGACCTGTTTCGCTAGGACGTTTCCCACGGCGAAGCCGCGTTGACACCCCCTGGGAGCGCGGCTAACCTCTTGCGCTTCTTCCGTCGGCGCCGACGGAGGACGAACCGTTCCGGTACGCTCATCGAGTCGCCCGGACCTTTCCGACCTGAGACCATGCCGCACCCCAAGCGACGCCAATCGAGACACCGCCAGGGAATCCGACGGTCCCACCTGGCCCTCAAGCCCCTCGTGCCCAACCATTGCTCTCGCTGTGGGGCTCCCATCCGTCCCCATCGCGTTTGCGACGGCTGCGGCTACTACGGCTTCTCCAAGGGAAGCGACAAGAAGGGCACCGAAGTCCTGCGCCGGGACGAATTCTGATCCCGGCTTCCGGCCACGCCGCGAACGATGGCTGACAAGCGGATCGCGCTCGACGTGATGGGGGGGGACGATGCCCCCGGGGCCACCGTGAAGGGTGCGCTCCTGGCAACCCGTGAGCGCAACGGGATCCCCGGTCTGGATCCCGCGCGCATCCTCCTGGTGGGAGGCCAGGAGCGGATCGAGGGCCTGCTCTCCGAGGCCGGGGGCAACCCGGGCTTCCCGATCCAGCACGCGTCCCAGGTGGTCGAGATGGGGGATGCGCCGGCCGCGGCCCTGCGCTCCAAGCCCGACTCCTCCATCGCCGGCTGCGTGGGAGCCATTCGCCAAGGGGCGGCTGGGGCTCTGGTCAGCATGGGCAACACCGGGGCCTGCGTGGCCGCCTCCACCGTCGGCCTGGGCACCCTGCAGGGCGTGCGTCGCCCCGGCATCGCCGTGACCCTGGCCCTGTCCGGGGAGCCGGTCACCCTGATCGACATGGGCGCCAACATCGCCCCCAAGCCGGTGCACCTCGCTCAATACGGGGACATGGGCGCCATCTACAGCCGGGACTGTCTGGGCGTCGAGGCCCCCCGGGTCGGCCTCCTGAACGTGGGGGAGGAGAAGGGCAAGGGCACCGACCTCCTCAAGGAAGCCTATCCCCTCCTCGAAGCCGGCCCTTCCCGCTTCGTGGGCAACGTCGAGGGCAGCGACATCTTCCGCGGGGTGTGCGACGTGGTCGTGACCGACGGCTTCACGGGCAACGTCGTCCTCAAGCTGCTCGAGCAGTTCGCCACCTTCATGCTGGGGCTCGTCATGGGCGAGCTGCGGGAGCACCAGGCCAGCTGGGGCCCCGAAGCCCTGGCCAAGGTGCGCGATGCCGTCGACTACTCCACCTACGGCGGCGCCCTGCTGCTCGGGGTGGATGGCATCGTGGTCATCGGCCACGGACGCTCGGACGAGGCTGCGGTGGCCAATGCCATCGGACTGGCGGCCCGTGCCCTGGATGCGGGGGTCAATCGACACATCGAACAGGGTTTGCGGACCGGATAAGCCCTGGTTCTTGGGCAAAAGTGGGCCAAAAGGGACAAGAATTGGCCCCCAATCCCCAAAAAAACCCCGGGGTGAGATTGCCTGCTCGCAGGCTTTATGGCCCCCTGAGAACTGGTTAGCGGCCCTTCATACGCCCATTCCAGTCTGGCCCTAAGCTTTCCAGAACATGGCTCTACCCTTGGTGCAAGGGGTTCGTCCCCCGACCAGTCCCAGAACTCAATCGAAGAAGGTCACGAGAATGGCATCTCGAGTCCGCGTTGGGATCGCCGGCACGGGCGCTTACCTGCCGGATCGGGTCGTGCCCAACTCCTACTTCGAGGAGTTCCTGGACACCTCCGACGAGTGGATCGTGCAGCGCACGGGCATCCACCAGCGGCGCTTTGCGGCCCCCGACCAGGCCACGTCCGACCTTTCGGTCCACGCCGCCGAGCAGGCCCTGGAGGCCGCCGGCATCGGAGCCGAGGACCTAGACCTGATCGTGCTGGGCACCCTGACCCCCGACTACCTCTTGCCCTCCACGGCCTGCCTCGTCCAGAAGAAGCTCGGCGCGACCAACGCCGGGGCCTTCGACGTCAACGCCGCCTGCACCGGCTTCCTCACGGCCCTGCACACGGCCGAAGCCTTCATCGCCGCCGGTCGAGCCCGACGGGTGCTGGCCATCGGCGCGGAGACGCTGTCCCGGTTCATCGACGAGAAGGAGCGCGGCTCCTGCATCCTGTTCGGAGACGGGGCCGGCGCGGCGGTGCTCGCTCCCCACGACGAGTGCGGCCAAGGCGAGATCCTGCGCACGAAGCTCGGAGCCGACGGCTCGGGCTACGAGTTCATCCACATGTCGGCCGGTGGCTCGAAGCGTCCGGCGACCCACGAAACGGTCGAGGCCGGCGAGCACTTCATCCGCTTGAAGGGCCGCGAGGTCTACCGCTTCGCCGTCAAGTACATGAGCAGCTTGATCGAGGAGATGATGGAGACCCACGACCCCGAGGAGCTCTCCCTCGTGGTCCCGCACCAGGTGAACGAGCGCATCATCCAGGCCGCGCTGGAGCGCCTGGGCATGAGCGACGAAAAGGTCCTCATCAACATTCACAAGTACGCCAACACGTCCGCCGCGACCGTGCCGATCGCCCTCGACGAAGCGCGGCGCGAAGGGCGCATCGAGAAGGACAAGCTGGTCGTGCTGGTCGCTTTCGGCGCCGGATTGACCTGGGGCGCGTCGCTGCTGCGCTGGTAGCGGGCAGGACGAGCGGACCATGAAGCGGGCCATTCTTCTTCCCGGGCAGGGAGCGCAGTTCAGCGGTATGGGCCAGGCCTGGGCGGAGGCCTTCCCCAGCGCCAAGGCGCGTTTCGATCGAGCCGACGAAACCCTCGGCTTCTCCCTCAGCTCCGCGTGCTGGAACGAGGGCGATGCCGTCCACCGAACGGACATCGCCCAACCGGGCATCTTCGTGACCAGCGTCGCCATCCTCAGCGTGCTCGAGGAGAAGGGCTTCCGGCGCAGCGAAGCCACCCTGGCCGCGGGACTCTCCCTGGGGGAGTACACCGCGCTCTGGTGCGCAGGCTCCCTGGGGTTCGAGGATGCCGTGCGCCTGGTACGCCTGCGCGGGGAGGCCATGCAAGATGCCAGCGAGGCCATCCCCAGCTCGATGACGAGCTTGCGCGCCACCGAGGAGCAAGCTCGCACCCTGGCGAAGATCGGAAGCGAGCACGGTATCTGCTCGGTGGCCAACCTGAACGCCCCAGGGCAGGTCGTCGTCTCCGGCGAGCTGGCCGCCCTGGACGTCGTGGAGGCCAAGGCCAAGGAGCACGGAGTGCGCCGCGCAACCCGCCTCACCGTGGCGGGGGGCTTTCACTCCGAGTGCATGCGGCCGGCGGCGGAACGCCTGGAGCGGGCCCTGGCCGAGATCACCGTCAAGCCCCCAAGGGTGCCCTTCTTGAGCAACGTGACCGGTGCCCCCGAGGACGACCCCGACACGATCAAGGCCAACCTGGCCCAGCAGGTCTGCGCTCCGGTGCTGTGGGAGAAGAGCATGCGCTGGGCCGTGGCCGAGAAGGGACAGACGGCCTTCCTCGAGCCCGGACCGGGCAAGGTGTTGACCGCCCTGGTTCGCAAGATCGCCCAAACCGAGTCCGTGGAGGTCGACGGGCTGTCGGTGGAGACCCCGGAGGACCTGGAATCCCTCGAATGAGGGCCCTTTCGGCCCCCGCCAGCACCCCCGCGGGTGCGGTTGCACCCCCCTGATCGGCCAGCTATATTCGCCCGATCGCCCCCAGGGCGAAGAGCTTTGAACCCTACCCCCGACCCCATGCCCAACGATCGCTTCCTTGACGGCCAGGTGGCCCTGGTCACGGGAGCGTCGCGTGGGATCGGCCGCGCGATCGCGGTCCAGCTCGCCCGCAGAGGCGCCAAGGTCGCGTGCGTCGCGACCCGGGCCGACAACAACGCCGAGACGGTCGAAGCCTGCCGCTCGGCCGGTTCCGAGGCCGTCCTCTCCCTGGGAGTCGACGTGGCGGACACGGCCCAGGTAGCCGAGCTCGTCTCCCAGGTCCAGAAGGAGCTCGGGGGCCTCAACCTGCTCGTCAACAACGCCGGCGTCACCCGCGACCAGATCCTGCTGCGCATGTCGGAGGAAGACTTCGACCGCGTGATCTCGGTCAACCTCAAGGGAGCCTGGAACTTCACCAAGGCCGCCGCCCGGCCGCTGATGAAGAGCCGGGGCCGGATCGTGAACATCTCGTCCGTCGTGGGCTTGACCGGGAACGCCGGACAGGCCAACTATGCGGCGAGCAAGGCTGGCTTGATCGGCCTGACTCGCTCCGTGGCCAAGGAACTCGCCTCCCGTGGGGTGTGCGTCAACGCCGTGGCCCCGGGGTTCATTGAAACGGACATGACGGCAGCAATCGAAGAGAGCGCTGCCGAGGAACTGGCATCCCACATTCCCCTGAAGAGAATTGGAACATCCGAAGAGATCGCCCTCGCGGTCGACTATCTAGTCGGTCCGGGAGGTGCCTACGTCACCGGCCAGACCCTGGTCGTCGACGGAGGCATGAGTCTCTGAGGACTCGAGGATCCCGAAGGGCCGCGCGGCCCGACGGCAACCGATAGCAGACTCAGCCCAATGACGAATCCTACGATCCAAGATCGCGTTACCCGAATCGTGTGCAACCAGATGGGCACGACGGCGGACAAGGTGACCAACGAGACGTCGTTCGTGAACGACCTCGGCGCGGACTCCTTGGACACCGTCGAGCTGGTCATGGAGTTCGAAGACGAATTCGAGATCTCCATTCCCGACGAGGACGCCGAGAAGATTCAAACCGTCGGCGCTGCCGTCCAGTACATCGAAGCCAAGTCCTGAGCTCGAGGACCCCTGGGCTCCCTTCCAACCGGAGGGGAGCCGGGGCTCTTTGGAGTCAGGTAGGAGAGCCATGCGGCGAGTGGTCATTACCGGGTTGGGTACCGTGAATTCTCTCGGTCCCGACGTTGCGAGCGTTTGGCCCCGACTCGTCGCTGGAGAAAGCGGTGTCGCGACCATCGAGCAGTTCGAGACCGAGGATCTTCCCGTTCGTTTTGCCGCCAGCGTCGCCTGGAATCCCGAGGAGATGTTCCAGGGGCCGGACTTCCGCAAGCTCGACCCGTTCACGATGTACGCCCTCAAGGCGGCCGACGAAGCCCTCGGCGACGCGGGGCTGACTCCCCTGGAGCTTCCCGAGGAAGAGCGCGAGCGAATCGGCTGCATCATCGGGACCGGGATCGGCGGAATCACCGGCATCGAGCAGCAGCACCTGGTCCTGCAGGACCGGGGCCCGCGTCGAGTCAGCCCGCACTTCATCCCGAAGATCATGGCCAACGCCGTGAGCGGTCAGGTTGCCATCTACCACGGGCTCCTTGGGACGGCCTTCACCACGTCCAGCGCCTGCGCCTCGTCCGGCCATGCCATCGGGATGGCGCTGAACTCCATCCGGGCCGGGGAGAGCGACGTGGTCATCACCGGTGGGGCCGAGTCCGCCACCACGCGGCTCTCCATTTCGGGGTTCGCGGCGGCCAAGGCCTTGTCGACCCGCAATGACGATCCCACCGCGGCCTCACGCCCCTTCGACAAGGACCGAGACGGGTTCGTGATGGGGGAAGGCGCGGGCATCCTCGTGTTCGAAGAACTGGAGCGAGCCAAGGCGCGCGGAGCCAAGATCTACGCCGAGGTGAAGGGTTACGGCTCGACCGACGACGCCTTCCACATCACCGCTCCCAAGGAAGACGGCACGGGACCGGCTCGGGCCTTCCGCCTGGCGCTCAAGCAGGCCCAGGTCGATCCCGACACGGTCAACTACATCAACGCCCACGGAACGAGCACCCTCTACAACGACCTGATCGAGACGCGAGCCATCAAGCGTTGCTTCGGGGATCACGCTTCCTCGATCGCCATCTCTTCGACCAAGTCCATGATCGGGCACCTGCTCGGGGCCTCTTCGGCCGTGGAGCTCGTGGCCACCGCCATGTCTGTCAGCGAGGGCACCGTGCACCCGACGCGCAACCTGGAGAATCCGGACGCCGAGTGCGATCTGGACTACATCCCCAACGAAGCTCGTTCGCTCCAGATCGACAACGCGCTCTCGAACTCCTTGGGGTTCGGAGGGCACAACGTCTCGATCTGCATCGGACGGTACGCGTAGATTCCACCCCACGGGTATCGCCAGAACCCCTTCGGCTCTAGAATGGGGTTTCGCACCCTCGGCTCCCCCTCCGCCCCTACCGACCGGGAGGTCCCTGTGCACCAAAAGTTCAAAGAGCTGCTCCATCAGTACAAACTCGACGTCTTCCACCTGGAGCACCACCAGAAGGACGTGGAAACCGTCGCTGAAGAGTGCATGAACGTCTGCGAAGAAGTTCTGCAGCAGAAGTACAACTACCACTTCCACAAGCTGCCGGACGCCAACCGCGCCGAGATCATCAACATGATCAACAACTACACGCGAGAGGCCATTCTGCCCCCCGTCGTGGAGAAGCTCGTGGAGCGTCAGGTCCTGCTCGAAAAGCGCATGCAAGCCATGCAATCCTTGATCGAGGACATGCTGGAGGCCCTCTCGGCTCCGCCGCTCACCTCGCCACTGGAACGCTAGGTGCGCGGACTGTGGGTCGAGGGCGGCAAGCTCAGCTTCCGCTCCGACCTCGAGGATCCCCTCGCCGGCAGCGGCGAGACCACCGTTCAGGTCCTCCAAACCGGTGTCTGCGCCACCGACCTTGCCCTGGTCCGGGGCTACATGGACTTCCGGGGCGTCCCGGGCCACGAGTTCGTCGGGCGGGCGCTGGATGGCCCCCACGCAGGCCAGCGCGTGGTGGGGGAGATCAACGCCGGCTGCGGTGCCTGCCCCAGCTGTGAACGCGAGGCATCCCGGCACTGCTCCCGGCGCAGTGTGCTCGGCATCCTGGGACGCTCCGGCGCCTTCGCCGAACGCCTGAGCCTGCCCCACGCCAACCTGCACGTCCTGCCCGAGGACCTACCCACCGACCGGGCCGTCTTCGCCGAACCTCTGGCCGCGGCCTTCGAGATCCCCGCTCAGCTGGACCTGTCTTCCCACTCCAGAGCCTGGGTCCTCGGCGACGGACGACTCGGCCTCCTGTGCGCCCAGGTGCTGGCGTTGCACGGGGTCGAGGTGGGCCTCTTCGGACGTCATCCGGAGCGCGGCGCCTGGCTCCCCCAGGGAATCCGCCACCTCGGCGAGCTCGCCGACACGAGCCCGGAACCCCGCGCCCTCGTGGTCGAGGCGACGGGGGATCCGGCAGCCCTGCCCCGGGCCCTGGAGCTGTGCCGACCGCGGGGCACGCTGGTCCTCAAGACGACCAGCGAGGCTCCCACCCGCCTGGACCTGGCTCGCATCGTGGTGGACGAGATCCGGCTCCAGGGCTCCCGCTGCGGCCCCTTCGAACCCGCCATCGAAGCCCTGCGCCTCGGCACCGTCGCGGTCGAGCCCATGATCGCAGCTCGCTTTCCCCTGGAGGAGGGGGCGAGCGCCTTCGAATTGGCAGGCCGAAGGGGTACCTTGAAGGTCCTGGTCGAGCAAGACGGCCGCTGACTTCAGCCCCATTCGGTGTCCATGGATGACCTGCGAGAAGCTCTGATCCGCTGCGGCCAGGAACACGTCGTGCGTCGCCTGGACAAGCTCGACGACCCGTCCAGGGACCGACTCCTCGGCCAGCTCCAGGCGATCGATTTTCGCCTCCTGGATTCCCTGCGTGCCCTGATCGCCCGCGCCCCCGACAAGGCAGCGGCCCCGAGCCTCGACCCCCCCGAGCTCTTTCCCCTGCATCGCAACCTCGAGCAGGATCGACAGGCCAAGGAGGCCACCGAGCTGGGAGCCTCCCTGCTCTCCAAGGGTCAGGTCGGCTTCGTGCTGGTGGCCGGCGGACAGGCCTCACGCCTGGGCTACGACGGCCCCAAGGGCGCCTTTCCCACCGGCCCGGTGACCGAGCGCACGCTCTTCGGCTACCACGCCCACCGGCTACGGGCCTGCCAGGCCAAGTACGGCAAGCCGACGCCCTGGTACATCATGACCTCCCCGGCCAACGACGGGACGACGCGCACCTTCTTCGAGCAGAACGAGTTCTTCGGGCTCGCGCCGGACGACGTTCACTTCTTCCAGCAGGAGATGTTGCCCGCCCTGGACGAAGAGGGGCAGATCCTCTTCTCCGCACCGGATTCCCTCTTCCTGGCTCCCAACGGTCATGGGGGCGTCCTGAGCGGGCTTCGACGCTCCGGCATGCTCGACGACATGGCCCGGCGAGGGGTCGAACAGCTGTCCTACTTCCAGGTGGACAACCCCCTGGTGCGTCCCGCCGACCCTCTGTTCCTGGGGCTGCACGTAGGCGCCGGCGCGGACATGTCGTCGAAGGTCGTCAGCAAGCGCAACCCGGACGAGAAGGTCGGGGTCCTCGGCCGCATCGATGGACGCATGGGCTGCATCGAGTACTCGGACCTGCCCGAGTCCCTGCGGGAGGCCAAGGGCGAGGACGGCCAGCTGAGCTTCCGCGCGGGCAACATCGCCGTGCACGTGCTGCGACGCGAGTTCGCCGAGCGCGTGAGCTCCGGCAGCCTGGAGCTTCCCTGGCACGTGGCCAAGAAGACGATGAAGGTGGTCGATGAAGACGGTGAGAGCGTCGAGCGAACGGGTTTCAAGTTCGAGACCTTCGTCTTCGACGCCCTGGCCGAGTCTCCGGTCAGCGTGACCCTCGAGGTCGACCGCTCCCAGGAGTTCAGTCCGATCAAGAACCGCGTGGGGGAGGACTCCCCCGAGACGAGCCGCGCCGACCTCAGCAAGCTGTTCAGCGACTGGGTCACCGCCGCAGGTCTGGTCCTGCCCGATCCCGGGGAGGGCGGGGAAGTGCGCGTCGAAGTCGATCCTCTCTTCGCCGAGACCGAGGAGGAGTTCCTCGCCCGGGGACGGCCCGAGCCTCAGGTCAGCGAGCATGGGCACCTCTACGCCTGAGCTCGAGCTCGCGGTTCGAGCCGAGCTCTCCCTGTCCCGCAAGACCGTCGCCGTCCTCCACGGGGGCACCTCCGGGGAGCGGGAGATCTCCCTGGCCTCGGGCCGCGAGGTCTCGAAGGCCCTCACGGGTCGCAGCTGGAGTGGGGATGAGCGCGGTCCGGCCAGGGTCCTCGGCGTCGAGATCGAAGCCGGCGGAGCCTGGAGCATCGACGGAAGGAGCTACGCTCCCCTCGAGGCTCTGACGCGGCTGGTGGACCAGGTGGACCTCGTCTTCTTCGCGCTGCACGGAGGAGATGGGGAAGACGGAACCCTGCAGGGCCTGTTCGAGACCTTGGGGCTGGCCTACACCGGCTCCGGCGTGCCGAGTTCGGCCCGCTGCATGGACAAGGAGGTGGCCCGCGTTCTGGCCCGGGCCTACGGGGCGAGCGTTGCCCCGGGCCTGGTTCAGAACAGCACGGATTGGAAGCCCGGGGACGGCGCGCTCCGCTCCAGGGTGCGCGAGCTCGGCTCGGCCTGGATCGTCAAGCCGCTCTTCGGCGGTTCTTCGGTGGGCGCCTCCCTGGTGCGCTCGATCGACGAGCTCGACCAGGCCCTCGAGACTTCCTTCGCCTGGGAGCCCCGGGCGTTGATCGAGGGCTTCGTCGATGGAATCGAGCTCACCGGGGGAATCGTGTCCACACCCGAGGGCCGCGACCAGGCCCTGCCGGTGGTGGAGATCCGCCCTCACGAGGGACGCTTCTTCGATTACGAAGAGAAGTACGACAGCGCCGGTGCCCAGGAGCTGTGTCCACCCGAGTCCGTTTCGCCCGAGGTGTGCATGCGCATCCAGGAACTCTCCCTCGGCCTGCATGCCCAGTTCGGCTGCCGGGGCTACTCCCGCTCCGACTTCATCCTCCCGCACGGCTCGAGCGAACCGGTCTTTCTGGAGACGAACACGCTCCCCGGCCTCACCCGCCGTTCCCTGCTTCCCCTGGCCGCCGCCGAGGGTGGGATCGACTACCGCACCCTGTGCCTTTGGATCCTGGAGAGTGCGGCACGCGCCAAGGCGGAACGTCCGTGACGAGCCTCGGGGTGCTCCTGTCCGGCTCCCGGGGACGCATGGGGTGCTTCGCACGCTCTCTGCTCGAGGACTCCGACGGTTTCCACGTCGCGACCGAGGTGCAGCGGGGAGACGACCTGGAAGAGGCCATCCGGAACACGTCGGCCACCCTCGGGTTGGACCTCACCCGCAGCGGTCTGGGCTTCGCACACGGCCAGGCCATGCTCGCAGGGGGACTGCGCCCCGTCATCGGCACCAGCGGAGTCCGTCCCGACGAAGTCCAGCGGCTGGATGCCCTGGCCCGGGAGCGTTCCCTCGGGGGTCTGGTCGTGCCCAACTTCAGCCTGGGCTTCTGGCTGCTCGAACAGGCCGTCCGTCAAGCGGCAGCCCACATGTCGGCCTGCGAGATCATCGAGCTGCACCGTCCCGAGAAAGCCGACGCCCCGTCGGGCAGCGCCCGCAAGACGCGCCGCCTGGTGCAGGCCCTGCATCCGGGGCTGGAGGTCCCGATCCACTCCGTACGACTCCCGGGAACCTACGCCCACCAGGAAGTGCTGTTCGGTGCACCGGGGGAGCTTCTGACCCTGCGCCACGACATGCAAGGCCCCGAGGCGTTTGGCCCCGGGATCCTGGCCGCCCTGCGCTTCGCCGCCCGGGCACAGGGGGTGAAAGAAGGAATCGATTGCGCCTTCACGGAAGACTCTTCCCTGAGCTGAGGTGAAGGACCGGGCGCGTCCTGGCTCGCGTCCGTGCATCGCGTCCCCGTGACCCGACGCTGCCTGCTAGAATCGGACTTGCCGAGGCGCCCCTCTTCCACCTTCCCGTGCCCCAAGAACCTCCGTCTTCCTCGCCGCTCGCCGTGCGCGTCGCCGTCCTGTTGGGCAGCACCTGCGTGGCCCTGCTGGTAGCCTGCATCGCGCTGTGGTTGCGCTCCGAACGGCCCGCCCTGGCGGACTACGCGCGACAGGGGCTGGCCGATCCTGAACTGCGCAACGAGGTCATCGCACACCTGGTCGCCAGTTCCCCGGGGATCTACGACGCTCACCCCGATCCGGACGTAGGGCGCGTCCACCAGCCGAACGTGCTGGGCAAGAACGGCGTGCCCGTGACGAACTCCTCGGGCATGCGCGAGAAGGAGTACGCCCTTCCCAAACCGACGGGCACCTTCCGCGTCATCCTCCTGGGCGACTCCTTCGTCTTCGGGAGGGGAGTGCGGGCCGCAGATCGCATGGGCGCCCGCCTGGAGGAGCTCCTGCGAGAACGTTCGAGCTGGCCCGGCGAGATCGAGTGCCTGCACGTCGGAGTATCCAGCTGGAATGCACGCGCCGAGTGCGAGTTCCTGCGGCGCAACCTCGACAGCTACGACCCGGATCTCGTGATCCAGCTCCTGGTGCACAACGACCTGGACGACACCTCCGGCGTGCGCGGGTTCGGCGAGATGGCCAGCTTCTCCTCCCAGGTTCGAGATCGGGCCGACTCTCTCCTCGGCCACCGCACGCGGGCAGATGGGGAGATGAACCTGTTCCTGTCCGGCGCGGACTGGGAGAGCCGGCAGCGCTACGCCCGCCTCGAACACGACCTCGGGCAGCTGAAAGGAAGCCTGGCTGCCCGCGCCGTTCCCTATCTGGTCGCCCTGCACTGGTGGGAAGCCAAGCCGCTGGCCGCGCCGACCCTGGAAGCCGCCTTGGACGAAGACCAGATCCTCTACCTGCCCGACGAGCTGGGTGAGCCGGAATACTGGGTGGCTCCCCGGGACAGCCACTGGAGCCCCGCTGGGCACCGGGCCTTTGGCGAGCTGCTCTACAACGTGCTGGCGACCCGCAACCTGGCTCCGTCCCTGGAGCTCGCTCCGTGGGAGGAGCGAGCCGAGCTGCACCGGGATTGGATCGAAGCCGGCCGGCTGGAGGCACGCATGGCTCCCGAGGCCTTCCTCTTGCCCGGAGACCGTACGCGCTCCGTCCTGAACTATCCCAGCGATGGCTCCGACAACTGGCAGCAGGTCCACGGGGGCATCGACCACGACGGCAACCTCTCTCCCTACGCGTCCCTGCTCCTGCGCAGCGCCCCTGGACGGCTGAGCCTCCAGGGGCGTTCTCCCTCCAGCACCCTGGACGGCTCGCAGCTGCGCGTCTTCGCCGAGGGAGTCCTGCTCGGCGAGCTGGAACTCTCCTACGGTCGGCTCGTCTCGGGGGCCTGGGAGCTGCCCGAAGAGCTGGCCTCGCGTCCCTTCGTCAACGTTCGCCTCGAATCCGAGGACTGGGTGCATGCCGGAGAGGACCGCAGGCGCTGCCGCAGCTTCGTCCTCGAGCGAATCGGCTTCTTTCAGCCCTGATTCGCCCCGGCCCCGGGGGGCAGGGTAGGTTTCGGGTGGCCCTTCCCCGGGCCACGGGGATCCTCTCCCCGCCATCTCCGACCTCCCCATGCAAGTGCTCCCCCGACCCACCCAGGGCCGGGCAGGGCGAGCCCTCGCCCTTGCCTCCCTCGGGACGGCGCTGACGGTTCTGGCCGTCTCCAGCGTCTTCTTCGCCCTGCGCCGGGCGACTCGGCCCAGCTACGAGCGTCCCGCCGAAAGCCAGGCCCTGGCCGACGCCGAGGTGCGCTCCGCCGTGATCGCGCGCCTGGTCTCGGGCACCAGCCGTCTCTACGACTCCCACCCTGACCCCGACGTGGGGCGCGTGCTCTTGCCGGGCATGGAAGACACCCGCTTTTTGGATCACGACGTGACCACGAATCAGCTGGGGATGCGGGAGGCGGAGTACGAGCTCCCCAAGCCCCCCGGTGTCGCGCGCATCGTCTTCCTGGGAGACTCCTACGTCTTCGGCCACGGCGTCTCCTCGCTCGATCGCATGGGTGTGTTCCTGCAGGCCTACCTCGAGAACCGCAGCCCGAACTTCGAGGGCCGCCTGGAGTGCCTGCACCTCGGCGTCTCGAGCTGGAACGCCATCAGCGAAACGGAGTACCTGCGCCGCCAGCTGAGCGAGCTGCAACCGGACCTCGTCGTGCAGCTCCTGGGCCCCAACGATCTCGACGACACGGTCGGCGTGCGAGGCTTCGGCGCCATGGGCAGTCACGTTCCGCGTCACAGACAGCGCGCCGACGGACGCGTGTTCGTGAACGCACCGGGCCGCTACCCCGGCGCCGCCTCCTCCAACCTGCTCTTGATGGGCATGGACTGGGAGAGTCAGCAGCGCTACGAGGAAGCGGTCGCCCATCTCGGCCGATTGGCGGACCGGGTCGTGGCCCAGGGCGGTCGCTACCTGCTGGCCGTGCACTGGTCGAACTACAAGGAGATCCTGCGCCCCTACCTCGAAGAACACCTGCGACCGGAAGAGGTCTGCTACCTGCCCGCTCGCTACCGGACCGACCCCCAGTACTGGGTCGCCGAGGACAACCCCCACTGGAACCGGCGGGGCCACGAGGCCTTCGCCCGGATCGTGTTCGCGCTCGTTCGCCAGCGTGACCTGCTGCCGACTCTTTCCACCGAGCCCTGGCCCCAGGTCGAGGAGACCGCACTGGCGGATCTCGAAGAGGGCCGGATCGAGGCGACCCGCGACCACCTCCCTCGACTGGAAGAGGTGCGTGAACGCCTGTTGCGCAGCCTGGATTTTCAAGGGGACGGGGCCCGCGCCCTGCGGCAGGTCCACGGAGGCGTCGACCTCGACGGCCGGCTGTCTCCCTACGCGTCGATGGTGCTTCCCAGGCTGGAGGGCGCTTCCCTCTTCGTCGAGGGTCGCTACCTCGAGCGCCCCGAACTCCAGGGTAGCGAGGTGCGCATCTGGGCCGACCAGGCCCTGCTCGGCACCCTCGAGCTGGGTGCCCTGGGAACCTTCGCTCGAACCTTCGAGCTGCCGCCCGAGGTCGCTGCGCGCGAGACCTTCAGCCTGCGCTTCGAGAGCGAGGACTGGGTCTACGGTGGAAGTGATCGGCGGCGCTGCGAGAGTCTACGTCTGGACCGGGTGGGGGAAGCGACCCCCTGAGCCGAGCCCTCTCGCCTCTCCCGAGCCTACCCCGGGGAACAAGAGCAGGGCCAGGCCCGCCTGATCGAGGCTGGTGCGCAAGGCGCCCACGGCCAGCGCCTGCCGCAGGCGAACCGAGGCCCATTCCGCGCTGGCCCGGGCCACGTCCAGGTCCCGGATCGAGCTCTGGGCCAGGTTCGCCTGGAGGCTCTGCCCGACGAGATAGCGTTCCCGCTGGGCCAGGAGGTTCGCCATGGTCCCGAAGCGCCCCAGAGCGCCCAGGGTGACCTCGATGGCCTGGCTCACACGCTGCTCGACGACCTGGGGTTGCAGGTCCGCGAGCCGACGCAGGCCGAGGCCGACGCGGGACAGATCCTCGAGGCGCAGCGTCATGGGATCGGAGGCGTCCGGTCCCACCAGGAGAGCGAGGGTCGGGTTGCTCCCGTCCAGGAGGGCCTTTCCGTTGTAGCGCGTCGAACGGGCCACCCGATCGATCTCGTCCAGGATCGAGCGCCACTCGGAAGGGAGCCCGCCCGCCCCGGTCGGCTGCCCGGGCCGGTCGTCGGGCCGCCCTCCGGCCGAGGAGGGCGGTCGATCCACCCAGGGCCGGACGGAGCCTCCGTCGGTGGGGCGCACGCCCGTCGCGAGGATCTGGTCCCGTAGTTGCTGGAGCAGGGAGAGGATGGTCCGGGCACCGACGGCGGCCGATCCCAAGAGAGCCTGACCTGCGTTCACGTTGCGACCGGCGGCGTCGAGGGAACGAGCCTGGATCCGAAGGCGTTCGGCGACTCCGAGGCCGGCGGGATCGTCGGCCGCCGATTGGATGCGCAGGCCCGAGGCGAGCTGACCGGTGAGGCGCTGGGAGCGCCCGGTGATCTCCTCCAGGTAGAGCAGGGCACGCAGGGCACCGAGGTTCGTTCGGATTCTCAGACCCATCGGCGACGACCTCCTGCGGCGGACGCAAGGAACGGACGGGCCACTTGTTGGCTGGACACGAAGGGGGACACGGGGGGACACCTCGCCGAAACCGAGTGGG
>JAUIEE010000546.1 GCA_030428965.1 bacterium
CTTCCGGATCGATTCGGCCATCCAGACGGGCAAGCTCCTGTTCGAAGTGGGGCTCAACTTCTGGCTCATCGGCGCCCTGGACCTGGGGGTCGCGGGCTTCCTGATGAGCATGCTGGCGGGAGAAGCTCTCACCTCGCTCTTCCTGACGGGCTGGGTGCTCTTGTCCCTGGGCCCCAAGATCGACTGGAAGATCCTGCGACCGATCTTCGTCTACGCGGCGCCCCTCGTACCCGTGGGCTTTTGCCAGCTGGCCCTGCACCAGGTCGACCGGCGACTCCTGCTCTACTTCGGAGAGGAAGGCTTCGCCCAGAGCCTCACCGGCATCTACGGCCACGGCTACAAGATCTCCTACCTGGTGACGGCCATGGTCCTGAGCCCGTTCATGCAGATCTGGCACCCGTTCATCTACGGCGTCGAGGACGAGTCCAAGCGCTCTCACCTGGTGGCCCGCGTCAGCACCTACGCAGTCCTGGCCATCACGGCCTCGACCCTCGGAGTCATCTTCTTCGGGCGCCAGGCAGCGATCCTCCTGGCGAAGGATCCCGCGTTCTGGGAGGCCTACAAGGTGATTCCCCTCGTGGCCGGGGGCTATGTGTTCTGGGCCCTCTACCAGGTTTCCCAGATCCCGCTGTTCATCGCCAAGCGCACCATGCGCCTGTTCTTCATCAATCTGGTGGCCGTGGGAGTCAACGTAGGCCTCAACGCCTGGCTCATTCCGCGCCATGGTTTCGTCGGCGCCGGCACCGCCACGATCGTGACCTTCGCCTTCCTGGCTTCCCTGGGCATGCTCGCCAGCCGCTCCGAAGCCAAGGTGCCCTTCGAGCTCGGACGCATCGGGTCCATGGTCCTGTGCATCCTGGGAGCGGGGGCGCTGGCACTGTGGGTCGATGCGGCCCATGCGAGCGCGGAGATGGAGACCTGGACGGCCCTGGGCGCCAAGGCCGGCGGCATGATGGTGACCCTCCTGTTCCTCTGGGTCTGCGTCCTGCACCGGGACGAACGCAGCGATGCCCGCGGCTGGCTCAGGACACGGCTGGGCAAGCGGTCCGGCTAGGCGCTGTCCCCGCGCGCGGCTCGCGGGCCTGGGACGGCGCGGTTCCACCGAAGGCGCCGACGGGAGCAATGCACCGAGGGAGCCGGATGGCTGCCGCAGTCCGCCGCTTCCTCTAGAGCCGCCAGTAGTAGAGGTAGGCGATGCACAGGACGCCGACCGCAATGTGCAGCGGCTCCCCGTTGCGCATCAGACTCAAGCCCAGGGACCAGGAGGGCTGCTGGTCCCTCTTCTCCGAGGCGTAGGGCTTGGCGGACGGAATCAGCGCCTTGGTCTGGGCCGCCCAACGGTCCCACTCGCCGGGGAAGAAGCGACGAAGCTTGTTGTCCTCGTAGCGAATGGTGTGGGGATAGAAGTACATCAGGTTGACCAGCATGATCGGGTAGCTCCACCAGAGTCCGCTGGCGAGGCAGATTCCGAGCGCGATGGCCAGGTTCCCGACGTAGAGCGGATGCCGGACGCGGGCGTAGGGCCCCACGGTGGCCAACACCTCGTTCTTCATCACGAAGCCCGAGGCCCACAGCCGGATCAGCATTCCCAGCACCAGGAAGGCGCTGCCCACCGCCAGGAGAGTCACGGTCGGCCGTCCCACGAGGGTGAACCAGAAGACCAGCAGGATGCCGACGAGCTGCCGGTAGCGCTGACGGCGGTGCCAGAAGTTGTGCAGGAACTTGGCCACACCGGTCTTCTTCTGGGCCTGCTGCTGGGCCTGGGAGGGATCTGCACCCTGGATCTCGGCGACGACGGTCTTGTCGGTACTCATTGGCTTCAAGGGGGCTCACCCCGGGCCCCAATTGAAGCGACCCGTGCGCCGGGATGCCACCCAGGACGGCCGAAATGGGGGTCTTGGTGGGCGATGAGGGATTCGAACCCCCGACTTCATCCTTGTAAGGGACGCACTCTAGCCGCTGAGTTAATCGCCCGAAAACGACCCCGGAATGGCACTCGAGGGCGCCCAAGATATCCTGCCGGCCCCTTTTCCTCCACCCTCCCCGGATCGCCAGTCGAAGAACTGGCATGCGCACGGACCCCCCTCGCGCATCTTCGAGGTGGACGAAATCCTTTCCCCCTTCCTTCGCGTCCGGAGCCGGGAAGCCCGGACGCCAACGCCTACGTTAGTCCTATGAGAATCGCAGTCATTGGCACCGGCTATGTCGGTCTGGTGGCGGGAACGTGCTTCGCCGAGAGCGGAAACACGGTCACCTGCGTCGATATCGACGAAGAGAAGATCCGCCGCCTGGAGGGCGGAGAAATCCCGATTTACGAGCCGGGCCTCGAGGAGCTCCTGCGGCGCAACGTCGCCGACAGCCGACTGCGGTTCACCACGAGCTACGCCGAGGCCATCGCCGATGCCCAGGTGGTCTTCATCGCCGTGGGCACCCCCCCCGACGAAGACGGCAGCGCCGACCTGCGCCACGTGCTGGCCGCCGCCAAGAGCATCGCCGAGGCCATGACGGGGTACCTCGTGGTGGTCGACAAGTCGACGGTCCCGGTCGGGACGGCCCACAAGGTCTTCGAGACCCTCAAGGCGAACACCGATCACCCCTTCGACGTGGTCTCGAATCCGGAGTTCCTGAAGGAAGGCGCCGCGATCGACGACTTCCTGAA
>JAUIEE010000064.1 GCA_030428965.1 bacterium
GGTCGGCGACCGTCCCCTCCCTGCGGATGCGGGCGAAGTTGGGCGCTTCTCCGCGCTCGATGAGGGGCAGCAGGGCATCCCAGTCCAGGGCGTCGATGCCGAGCACGATCAGCTTCCCTGCTTCGGGCCGGCGTACGAGGGGCGGATCGATCGGGGGAAAGCCGCTGCCCTGGATGGCCAGGTCGGTCAGTCCCGTCGGAGCGGAGCGAAACCAAGGACCGATGCGCAAGAGATGAACGCCGGCTGCCAGGAGCGCCAGGAGGGAGAGGCCCGTCAAGGCTCTTCCCGACCAGGCCAGGGGGCGCAGGCTTCGCAGGCGTGGGAAGATTCGGTAGAGACCTCCCCCGACGAGACCGGCCAGCACGGCCAAGGCGCGGCCCTGAAGCCGTGCCGTCGAAGACCAGTCGGTTTGGTTCGTCGGGCCGAAACCGAACCAGATCACCACGAGACCCGTCGCCAGGGCGGCGTGAACCCGCAGCTTGTCCTCGACTCCCATCAGGAGAACGCCGGCGACCAGAGCCAGGAGCAGGGCGGGCACGACGAGGGCGAAGATCTGGACGTAGGTGATCTGGAACAGCTCCGGGGTCCCGACGCCCATCGGCTCGTTCGACAGCACCAGGTCCAGCCCCACGGCCAACCCCAGCCCGAGGGCCGGCACGACCCACCAGCCCAAGATCCAGATCCACGCGGAACGCGACCTCTCCTCCTTCTCTCCCCCCATCCCCATCATCCTACCTTGCCCGGAGGCGCACGCCTCGGACCCAGTGGGAAGCGGCCAGGAGAGTCCCGCTTGCCGTGCCCCAGCTCTTCGAGGATGCCATCGAGGTGCTGGAGAGACGGCCCCGTGACGCTCGGCTCCGGAACGCTGATTCCCTACCCCTGGAACGGCCAGACCGTGAACTCCTGGGGCCGAACACGGAGCTCGACCCAGGAGTTCACTTCCAGGGAGCCTTCGTCGCTCTCGACCAAGATCAAACAGTCCTGCCCGAAGCGGAAGTAGAAGACGCCGTCATCGTCGATTCCGTCCACGAGACCGCACAGGACGATGCCCTGGGAGTCTGTCTCGATCCGATAACCCTCGCGCGGGCTCGGGCGGGCGTTCTCTCCGAAGCGCAGAAGCAGATCGACGTCGAACTCGACGTGGTAGCTCTCGCCAACCTCCGGATCGAAGCGATCGCTTCGCCATAGAGCCGTGGCGCCACCCGCGGGACACTGAAAGCCGACGCAGCGCTCCTCGCCGAGGTCGGTGATGGAATCGACTCGAATGAGCATGATGGGGATGCGAAGGGGCCCTTCTCGAGGTTCAGCTGGACGGGGAACGACGGACACCGGGACCACGGACCCGACGCAGGCCCCAGGCCACCACGTCGAGGTGCTTCGCGAACAGGACATGGGGATCTCCCTCGAGGGCCCTCAGGCCCACCTGGGAAACCATGTCGTTCTCCTCCAGCTCCACCTCGCCCTGCTGCAGCGGCCACGGAGCATGGTGGATGTCGCCGCGAAAGACGTCCCTGCCTTGGCACGAGAAGAGGGCGTAGCGCTCGGTCAGCCACTCTTCCAGGGAACCCCGCGCAGCCCGGAACTCGTCCCCCGCAGGTCGATAGCGTCCGGCGAACCGCGCTCCGGCCGCCCCCCCGTGGGTTCGGTGACTGCGATAGCCAACCTCCGATCCCTCGACCCGAACCTCCATCGAGGCCCGGTAGTAAGGCAGGTAGAACAGCTTGCGTGCGATCCAGACCGCCATACGCCGGGGCACGTCGAGGCTGTAGAACCAGACTCCCGCGTGGTCGCCCACGCGCACGTAGGTGCGCAAGTTGATCTCGGGAAAGGCGGAGAGCCAGGGCATGGCGGGTACGGCCCGGGGAGCCACGTCTCGCATGACGAAGGGAACGACACCGAGCCAGGCCGAGCCGCCGTAGAGATCGAGCTCGATGCCGCCGGGAAGGGTGGGCCGCAGCACGGCCGGCGACACGGGCCAGTGCAGGAAGGCCAGGTCGCGCCACACCATGCGCAGAGACCAAGGGCTCTGGGGCAACCCCCAGGGGCGGTGGGCGACCTCGGTCAGGTCGGCTCGCGAACTCATCGCAACAGCCGTCCGCAAGTAGCCAGGACCAAGACGACCCGGAGACCTGCGTCCGCAGCCAGACGCATCGTGCCGCCCGTGAGGATGGCCTCGTCATCCGGATGGGCGTGGAAACAAACCAGCGTCCCCATGCTGGCAGAATGATCACGGAATCACGCAGCATCGGCAAGCTGCCCCCGCGGGTGCCTCGCGGCCTCCGATTCGCGCTGCAGGCTCCTCGCTCGGGCGCGTGCCGAGAGGCTGCAGCCTGTGCTCAGGCCGCCTGGCCCAGCTCGGGCGGAGAAGCCATGGGGCCCTGGCTGCGCTCTTTCTGGGCGCTCTCGCCCTTCTTGCCGTAGAAGAAGAACACGCCGCTCAGAACACCGGCTCCGAGCAAGAGGCTCAGGACCGGCGAGAGCTCGAAGATGACGGCCGGGTAGTAGCCGCAGACGGTCGTCACGACCATGGCCAGGAGGGCGTAGGGCGCCTGGGTCTTGACGTGATCGACGTGGTCGCACGAGGCGGCGATCGAGGACATCACCGTCGTGTGGGAGATGGGCGAGCAGTGGTCTCCGAAGATCGCTCCCTCGAGGACCGAGGCGATGCAAATCACGAGCATGCCCTCGCCCCCCAGAGCCGTGCTCACGCCCGCCTCGTAGGCCAGGCCGACGACCAGGGGCAACAGGATCGTCATGGTGGCCCAGGAAGAACCGGTGCCCAGGGACAGGCAGCCGGCGAGCAGGAACAGGAGGATCGGAAGGAGCAGCGGGTTGAAGGTCTCCTGCAGGACGACCGTCAGGTAGGCCGTGGTCCCCATCTCGTAGCAGATGGCTCCGATCAACCAGGCGCAGGCCAGGAGAGCCAAGGGGGTCAAGGCGGAGCGAACGCCTCTCCAGGCCGCCCCCAAGAGACCCCGGCCGAGACCGACCGACCAGGCCTGCAAACCGGCCACCAGGAAGCCCACCAGGGCGCCCAGCATCAACGGACGTGTCCCCATCCCGGCGAAGATCACGTTGCCGCTGCGAGCCTCGCTTTCGAACAGGCCTCCGCCCACCAGCACGGTCACCAGGGTCGTCACGACCATGGCCGCAAGGGGCCAGAGGGCCGTGCGGGCCCGGCTCGTCACCCCCGGAGCCACGCGCAGGTTGGCTTCCGAGGCGAAGACGCTGAGAATCGACCCCTTGCGCAAGACCTCTCCTCCACGGGCTCGAGCTTCGGCCCTGGCCATGGGGCCCAGATCACGCCCGCTGACCACCACGAGGAAGACGAGGAACAGGGTCAGCAGGCTGTAGAACCGAAACGGCAGGGTCCGCAGGAAGACCTCGTAGCCCTGGGAGGCGGCGAGCCCCACGTCAGGCAACTGGATGCTGAAGGTGGACACCTCGAAGGCGATCCAGGTGGAGAAGATGGAGAGGCCCGCCACGGGAGCAGCGGTCGAATCGACCAGGTAGGCCAGCTTCTCACGGGCGATGCGGAAGCGATCGGTCAGGGGACGCATGGTTCCCCCTACCAGAACGGCGTTCGCGTAGTGGTCGAAGAACACCACCAGCCCCATGGCGAAGGTGACGATCTGACTGCGCCGGGCGTTCTTGGCCCAGCGCGCGAGCCCCTGCATCAGTCCTCGAACCCCTCCGCCGCAGGTGATGACGCCGACCATGGCCAGCATGAAGGCGATGAAGAGGATGATCTCGATCCGGTTCGGCTCGAAGAGCTCCGTCGGCAAGTAGTGCCCCAGGAGTCGACCCGCTCCCGCTCCGGAGGCGGCGAGCCAACCGTGGCCCGCGATCACCCGCTCGAGCAAGGCCGCGCTGAGCACTCCGGTTCCGAGGGCCACCAGGGGTCGGCGCAGGACCAGGGCCACGAAGATCGCCGCCAGGAAAGGCAGAACGGACAAGCGTCCGGGGGCATGCCACTCGCGCTGGGAGCGCAGGGCGGTGCCTTCGGGCAGCTGGGCTTCGAAGAGCAGCGTCCCAGCTCCAGGGGAGCACCAGAAGACGGCGCCCGGGAAGCCCTTCTTGCTGTTCTCCTTGAAGGACAGCGAGAACCCCTCTTCGGCAGCGACCGAGCGCAGGCTGCGCTTGACGGACTCGAACAGCCGAGCATGCAGCCGGTGGTCGCGGTAGGGCGTTTCGCTGAGATCCATGCGGTAGCCCCGGACCCAGAGCTCGACCCCACCGTCCTCGGCCTCGTGCGCCACGGAGCTCTGAAGCAGCTCCTCCCACAGGGCAGGAGCGTGAGCTCCCTCTTGGGTAGCCTCGGCCTGGGCCCCTCCCTCCTTTACTAGCACCGCCGGCTCACGCAGGAGCGTACCGGCCTGGGTCGCGGCCAGGCGGATGGGATAGGGCTGGGGGAGGCACAAGAGACCGCCCACCAGGACGGCAAAGACTGCCAGCGAAAGGAGTCGGGACATGATCGCGGATGTGGAAAGGGATTCTGTGTGCATGGATCGGAAGACCCCCGGCTTTCCTTGAGCCTGGTTTCGGGACCGGGCCCCGCATCCAGGCGAGTCGCGCCTGGCCCCCTCTCTCGCAGCCTGCAGGCCCCTCGGCCCCCTCACCCTCCCCAATCCGTCCCGTTTGGGGCAGAATGGGCCTCCCCCCTCAGGTCGCCCTCCACCCCTTGAATTCCCCCCGGGTGGCGGGGGGGTCGAAGACCGTGCGCATCTCCCCCCCCAGATTTTCCGGCCTGCTCGGCCTGACCCTGACCGTCCTCGGCCTCTTGCCCGGCTGCTCGTCCGGCGGGCACGACTCCCCCGCGGGGTCCACGAATCCGGCCCCAACCGGCAGCGACAGCGACGATCGGCCCCCCGAGACGGACAGCACCGCACCGCTCTTGACCGAGATCTCGGCCACCTCGGCCCAGGGTCGCGCGGCCACGGTCCTGTGGAAGACCAGCGAGGTGGCTACGGGCTGGGTGGACTTCGGTCTGACTCCGGCCTACGGCACGAGGGTCCTGGCACCGACCCCGGGCACCCAGCACGCCGTGGCCTTGGTCGGCCTCATCCCGGGCAGCGAGTATCACTTCCGCGTCGTCGGCAGCGACGAGTTCGGCAACCTCAGCTCTTCGGGGGATCTCACGTTTCAGTCCAACGACGACACTCCCCCCGTCATCTCCCATTTGACGAGCGAAGTCCTGGGGGGCGACAGCGCGCGCATCACCTGGGACACCGACGAACCCACCACGGGAAGAGTGAGCTACGGCCTCGCCACCCCCACCGAGTTTTTCGAGCTGAGCGGCCCTCCCCTGCTCACCTCGCACTCGGTCCTGCTCACGGGTCTTCAGCCGGGGGGCGCGTACTCCTTCACCGTCACGGCGACCGACGTCTTCGGCAACGTCTTCCGCAGCTCGCTGCAGATGTTCACCACCGACGACCTCACCGATCCGGTCATCACCAACATCCAGGTGCTGACCGGGCCGGGCACGGACGTGACCCTCGCCTTCGACACGGACGAGGACACGACGGCGGACGTCGATTACGGCACCACGTCGGCCTACGGGGACCAGGTCTCGATCCTGACCCCGGACAGCTCCCACACGGCTCTGCTCACGCCGCTGCCCGTGGACACCGAGATGCACTACCGCATCACAGTCTACGACGCCTTCGGGAACACGTCCGACACGGGCGACCTCACCTTTCAAACCAACGATCTGACCGCTCCACAGATCACCAACGTCCAGGTGACGGCGATCACCACCGACAGCGCCACGATCAGCTGGACCACCGACGAGCCATCCCTGGGCGAAGTCGACCACGGCCCCACGGCGGCCTACGGCTCGACCGTGCCCAGCGGCCCCCCTCCAGCGACCTCGCACGCGGTGACCCTGACCGGACTCGTCCCCGACAGCACCGTGCACTACCGCATCACGGCCCGGGACAGCTTCGACAACGCGAGCTCGACGGCCGATCAGACCTTCGATACCGAAGAGCCCCCGGGCGTCGAGATAACGGGCAGCCTCGTGGCCTGGCAGCCCCTCGAGGTCTCGTTCCAGGGCCCCATGGCCACGGAGCTGGACAGCGCACCGAACCCCTTCCTCGACTACCGGCTGACGGTGGACTTCAGCGGTCCCTCGGGCCAGAGCTACAGCGTTCCCGGCTTCTTCGACGGGAACGGATCGGGCTCGGGCACAGGCTCGGTCTGGAGCGTACGCTTCGCGCCGGACGAGGCCGGGATCTGGAACTACACGGCCCACTTCGATCAGGGCACCGAGGTCGCCTTGGACCTCGACCCCATGGCCGGCACGCCCACGTCCTTCGACGGAACCGTCGGGCAGGTGACCATCGCTGCCCTCGACCCCACGGCTCCCGGCTTCTACAAGTGGGGCCGCCTGGAGTACACCGGGGAGCACTACCTCAAGTTCCGGGACGGCCCGTACTTCCTCAAGACGGCCAGCAACAGCCCGGAGAACTTCCTGGCCTACAAGGGCTTCGACAACACCGTCGATCAGGGCGGCATCGACACGACCGGTCTCGAGAACGGCCTGCACCGCTTCCTTCCCCACGAAGCCGACTGGGGCCCCACGGGACTGGGCGATGCCGACGATCCGCTGTTCACGAGCGCCGATACGGGCAGCGACTCCAAGGGCATCATCGGTGCCCTCAACTACCTCGCCTCGGAAGAGGTCAACGGCATCTACTTCCTGCCGATGAACCTCGGCGGCGACGGCCAGGAGGTCGCCCCGTTCGTGGGCTACTCGGGGTCCAGCTTCGACAAGACGCACTACGACGTCAGCAAGCTTCACCAGTGGAACCAGTTCTTCGAGCACGCGACCAAGCGCGGCCTCTCCCTGCACTTCGTTCTGGCCGAGCGCGAGGTCGACAACCGCAACTACCTCGACAGCGGTACCCTGGGCGTCGAGCGCAAGCTCTACTACCGTGAGCTCATCGCGCGCTTCGGCCACGCCCTGGCGATCAAGTGGACCCTGAGCGAGGAGAACCTCTACTCGGTACCCAGCCTGAACGCCTTTGCCGACTACATCCAGGCGGTCGATCCCTACGACCATCCGATCGCCATCCACACCCCGGTTCTGCCCCTGGCGGGCGACTATGCCGTGTACACCGCGGTGCTCGGGGATGCGCGCTTCAGCGCCGCCTCGATTCAGACCTCCGCCTCCAATGCGGGCAGCCACACCGAACGCTGGCGGACGGACTCGGCCACCTCCGGCCAGAAGTGGGTCGTCGAGATCGATGAGCTCACCCTCGACGCGACGGACATGAACGCGGACACCCTGCGGGAATGCGCTCTCTACGACGTGCTCTTCAGCGGGGGAACGATCGAGTGGTACATGGGCTACCACCCCTTGCCCCTGGGCGGAGACCTGCGCTGCGAGGACTTCCGTACGCGCGCCGACATCTGGGAGTACTCCCGCTACGCCCGCCGCTTCATGGAAGATCATCTGCCGTTCTGGGAGATGGAACCGGCCGACTCCCTGGTCTCCGGAGCGGCCAGCCACTTCGACGGCAGCTTGCCCGAGGTCTTCGCCAAGGCCGACGACACCTACGCCATCTACCTGCCCGTCAGCGTCGGTACGGCCACCCTGGATCTGACCGGCGCGACCGGCACCTTCCAGCAGCGCTGGTACAACCCGCGCACGGGACTCTTCGAGGGGAGCCCCCAGAGCGTGTCCGGAGGCTCCGTGGTCTCCCTGGGCTCCGCCCCGTCGGGCCCTGCGGGTGAGGACTGGGTCGTCCTGTTCGAGCGCTAGGTCCCACAACCCGCGCCCTGGCCGATCGCGTGCGCGCTTGGCCAGCGCGAGCTTCGACTCGAGGGCCGGCTAGCACGAAAGGGCAGCCAGGGCGGAAGGGGTCCGGCATCTTCCCGCCCACTAACGCCGATCCCTGCTCCCCGTGGCGCTAGGATCGGAGCCCATGGACCCCCCTGGAGCCCATCCCGCCGGCCCCACGGGCCGGCGCAGCGACCGCAGGACCTGGATCCTGGCCCTGGGTGTGGCCCTCGCCTCGTGCCTGGTCCTCGTCCTTCACTCGCCCCTCTTCGATCCGTCCCGGCTGCACGTCTCGGGCAAGTTCGTCGACCAGGCCGGCTACATCCGCACGGCGCGCTTCCTGGTGGACACGGGACGCATGCGCATGGGACTGATCTACCCGGCCTTCCTCGAGGGCGACGTCTCGCGCCTCTACATGCCGGGGCACTACTCCCTGCTGGCCCTCTCCTACGGCGCACTGGGCTGGGGAACGCTCCCGAGCCTCCTGCCCAGCCTGCTGGCCCACGTGGTCTCGACCACGGCCATCTTCCTCCTGGCCCTGCACCTTCGCAACGAGCGCGCCGGCCTGCTGGCGGCGGCCGTCTACGCCTTCTTCCCGCCGGCCCTCACCTACGCCTACACGGCCATGGCCGAGAGCACCTTCACCGCAGCCACGACCCTCTCGGCGACGGCCTTCGTGTGGGCCCGCGCCCGTTGGCGCCCTTGGCTGGGCCCGTTGCTGCTGGTGCTGCCCTTTCTTTTTCGTGAGACCGGCGCCCTGCTCGTCGTGCCCCTGGCCCTCTGGCACCTCCTGGAGGGGCGCAGCCCACGATGGAAAGCAACGGGACTGTGGGTCCTCGCCTCGGTCCTCCTCCTGGGCTGGATCCTCGCCTGGCAACATTCCGACGGGAAGCTGCGCATCTCGCCCGCCGTCTGGATCACCGCGGGCGGGTTCAACTACTTCGATCCGCGCTTCTCGCCGGACACAGGACTCAGCGGCACGCAGTGGTTCAGCGCCGTAGCCGGCAATGCGAGTCGCAACCTCGAGCTCCTCGCCCGTCAGATACGAACGGATCCGCTCCAGCCGGGAACGGTGGGACTCGGCTGCGTCCTGGCTCTCTTCGGCAGCACACTCTGGATCGGAATCCGAAGACGCGCGCCCTTCGCCTGGGCCAGTGGAGCGCTGGGCATCGGCCTCGTCGTCTTGACCGTCGCGATCTACGACGTCAAGGGACACAAAGCCATGCGGGGCGTCCTGTTCGTCGTCCCCCTCGCCTGCGCGGCGGGGGCGAGCCTCGTCACGCCGACCCGCTGGAACCTCAAGCATGGGCTCACGGCCGCCCTCCTCCTGGGCCTGGCCCTGACCGGATCCCGCTCCGCGGGTCTCGAGCTGCGCGCAGCCGACCCCAAGGCCGACCGGGGCACACGCCTGCTCGAATCCCTGGGACACGACCCGCAGCGCCTGCTCCTGGCCCACCCCTTCATGGCCGTCGAGACCCTGGACTGGGCGGTACGGCACTACCCGGTGCCCTGGTCCTTCCTGCCGGGACGCCTCGAGGTTCTCCCGCAGCTCGAGCGCGACCACGGCCTCGGCACGGTCTTCTTCGACCCCCGTCAGCTCGAGGCCAAGACCCCTCCGGAGACGGTCTTCGGAGGCCTGCACTTCCTACGCGCCGTCGAGTTCGACGGGCGGGACTACTGGGTCTACCAGCGCTGAGCTTCCGTGTGCCCTACAGCGTGACCGACAGCTGAAAAGCGGCGCCGGCGCTGTCCTCACCCAGAAGGCCTACCAGGTCCAGATGAACGACGCCGAAGGGCGCGATACCGACGCCCGCGGAGAACAGGTCCGTGCGCTCGTCCTCCAGGTCGTGGAAGTAGCCGCCCCACAGCTGACCCCAGTTGAAGGCGTTGAGCTCGACGCCGCCGCGCACGAAGCGGGATCCGTCGTTGCCGTCGAAGCCGGAGGTCTCGGTCAAGTCCACGTCCGCGGTCACGGTGAACAGCCCCGTCGAGAAGGCAGCCCCCAGGGTCACCGCCGGATCCAGCTCGTAGGTGAAGGCGCGACCGTTCGTGACGACCGTATCGAACTCGTCGGAGATCAGGTTGCGACCCGCCAGACCGACCGTGACGGTCGGGATCGGCTCGAAGGCCACGCCCGCGTCGACGTTGAAGATCGTCTCGTCGTCGCGATAGACGTCGTCGTCGAAGTCGTCGAGGGCATCGTCGTCATCGAAGTCCTGAACGCTGATGGCGTAGTTGTAGGTTTCGATGCGCTGGAACTTCGGTGTCACCCCCACGGAGAGAGGTCGACCGAGGAGCTTGAACTCGTGGGCCACGGCCAGGCCCACCTCGAGGATCCCGGCCGCGACCGCGACGGCCTCCGAACCCAGGTTGTCCAGATCGGCCGAGGTCGAACCCGGATCGAGGATGACGGTCACGTCGTTGGCATCGATGGCGGGGAAGAGCTGACCGTCGACGTAGCTGCGACCGACGAGAGCGATTCCGAGGTTGTCGGAGGGAATGGCCACCGAGAACCCCCCGTCGAAGAGGATGTCGGCCGAGCGCCCATCCAGATCCTGGAGCTGTTGAGCCAAGGTGGGACGCAGGGCGTTCGCCGATGCGGGGTCCCCCATGTCGAGGAAGTCCTGGACCTGCTCGAGCGTGTCCTGGAAGTCCTCGAGTCCGTCGACCAGCTCGTCTTCGTCCGAGCCGACGAAGCTGATGAAAGGCAGCACGACGGCGACGTCGGAGTCCGCGGAGAAGCGCGTCAAGAGCGCCGGGTTCGTGAAGCCGGCGTCCTTGTAGTGCGAGGAAGCGACTCCGGTGCCTCCCATGGCCTTGTTGCGAGCCCCGAAGCTCTGGGCCGAGAGAGAACCGGAAACGAGAACGAGGCAGGCACAGGCAAGGAACGGTTTCATGCCCGGAGTCTACTCCTGGGCTCCTCCGATCCAAGATCGAAGCGAAGGCTCCCGGGAGCGTGCCTCCTCTCGACCCCGGGGAGCGCGTGCCGCGGCCCCAGGGGACCCTACGCGGGGCGCCGGGCCAGGAGCCAGGCTCCCCCCAGCACCAGCCAGGAGACGAGCACCACGCTTCGGGGGCCCTGGGCAGGCACGGGCACCACCGGTGGCGGCGTGTAGGTCACCGTCAGCATCGGACGCGAACCGGGGTTGGCGACCTCGCGGCTATCGAAGCGCTTGGACGTGTTCGTGGCGGCTTCGTTGCCGCGCATCATCCACCCGAAGTCGAGCCCGGGTTGGTCGAGCATGTCCTGCACGTCGGCGGCCAGCTGAGCCGAGGCGAAGACGTAGGGATCGGGAAGACCGACGACCGTGGTCGCGCTCACGGCAGGGTCGAAATCGCCTCCGCTGCTCGCCCACAGCCCGCTCGAGAAGAAAGTGTGGATCCAGGTGGCGTCCCCGCTCGTGCTGGCAGCTCCGCTTCCCCCGGGGTTGCCCGCGTTCGAGGTGCCCTCTCCCCAGTCGGCCGTGACCCGGTGCAAGCTCATCGTCTGGGACCCGCCCTGGGAACGGGAGCAGAATACGTCGACCTGCGCCGAGACGATCGTCGACCCCTGGGGAATGTTGCCGGCCACGTCGAAGGCCAAGACCGCTCGCCTCAGGGCTCCCCCTGCGCTGGCTCCGGTACGACCGGCGAAGACCGAGGTCCCGGCGCCGCTGCTGAGGCTACCGCCCGGATCTTCGTACAGGGTGTTGTCCTTGGACGAGACGATCTGGACCGTCGTGCTTCCCGCGTGCGCCCAGCCGGACAGGCTCACGAGGAGCAGCAGGGACGAGAGGCGGGAAAGGGAGCGCTGGAGCATGGGAAGTCCTCGTGGGAGCCGTTTCTCCAAGGCTAGACGAGGTCGCGCGACCTGTCCATGTGGGAAACAGCTCCCACGCTCCAGCGCGTGTGCCTAGCGCGCGACGTGGTCGTCGAGGTCGAAGTCGCTGCTCGGTCCGACGTCGCTTCTGAGCGGGAAGCTCTTGGCCCCCGGCGTCAAGAGCACGTGAGCCTCGGGGGAGCTGAGCTCGGCCAGGGTCTTGCCCGGCGGAAGAAGCACACGCTCGGAACCGAAAGGGGTATGCAGCTGGATCACCCCTGGACCACCGTCACCCCCCAGGCTGGGATCGAGCCCCGGTCGTCGCGGATCCCCCTGACCCCCTTCTCCCCCCAGGGCCGTCAGGCAGTCCTCGTCAGCGGAACGCAGATCGATGAAGCGCGCGTTCAGGATCAGGAAGCCTCCCGAACCTCCGCCTCCGTTCCCACCGATGGAGTTGGTGAAGAAGGTGTGCTCGCCGTTCCCACCGCGGCCGCCGTTCGCGACGATCCTTCCCCCGGGCAAGATCTGAATCGCGTAGGCATCGAACATCGCTAGCCCTCCCCCGCCGCCGCCGGGTCCCCCCTTCTCGTCCTGGGACGGTCCCCAGCTCGCCGGAGGGAACGCGAGCCCGAGCGCATCGCCCCCGGCACCGCCTCCAGCCCCTGGCACGGGACGAGTCAACTCCCCCTCGATCCTTTCTCCGTTCTCGAACTTGATCCCCCAGAAGTCGTTCGTGGGATCCCCGTCCCGAAAGACGGGCTTACCCGGTCGTCCTCCCCGCGGCGGCGTACTGCCCGAAACGACACCGATGGCGCCAGACGCCCCGGTGCCTCCTCGGCCCGCGACGAGGCCCTGATTCGAAGCATGCAAGGGATCGGAATGGACAGGCTGGTCGGGCCCGAGGGCGCCACCGCCGCCCCCTCCAGGACGACGATCCTCGGCCTCCGCGCTGAATGGATGGAAGGCACTCTCGCCCCCGAGACCACCGATCCCCGGCACGTTCCAGCCTCCGAAGCCCGGATCGCCGTGGGGCGTGGAGGTCATGGTGAACCCACTGGCCGTCCCCCCGCGTCCGCCCCCTGCAACACCGCTTCCACCCTGCTCGGGGATGTTCCCGGTGTCCAAGGTGGCCACATCGTTGGCACGCCATCCGCTGACGTCGATCGTTCCGGCAAGGACGATTCGGTTCCGAGCTCGAAGCGCGAGGGGGTTGGGCCCCTGGACTCGGACCAGGGCCCCAGGAGCGACGTAGAGATTGTCCACCAGCAATGGGCCTGTCGTCGTGTCCAGAAACAGGACCTGGCCTGGCCCGACGATGAGATCCTCTCCGATGGCGAATCCGGTCGAGAGGCCCAGGACACAACTCAGCAGGACTTGGCAAGGCATCGTGACCTCCTTCGTAGGAGAAAAACCAGATAGCGGAAGATTCTGTCAGGCAAGACCGAGCGGGGTGGGGCGAACCAGGACGGCGTCCACTCTCGGTACGCCCGTTGCAGGCCACTAGCCACGGTGAACAGGGGCGTCACGCGCGGTCTCTCACATCTGGAGAACCTAGTCCCCGGCCCCTTCCCCGTCTTCCTTGGACATGGCCGCCAGCTTACGCCAGAGGGTCGTGCGGTCGATGCCGAGGGCCTGGGCCGCGAGACCCCGGTTCCCGTTGTGCACTTCCAAGGCCTTGAGGATGGCTTCGCGTTCGATCTCGCGCAGGGTGCGCACTTCGCTGTCACCCGCCGGCGGACTCGGGTTCCCCTGGGCTGGAGCGACCCCCAAGCGCAGGTGCTCGGCCTCGACCTGGCCCGTGCCGGCGAAGACCATCGCACTCTCCACCGCATTCCTGAGCTCGCGCACGTTGCCCGGCCAAGCGTGGGCCGACAGGGCTTCGAGCGCTTGCGGGGTGAAGCCCGCGCTACCCCGCGGATGGAAGTGGAAGGCGAGCTCGGCGATGTCTTCCCGACGCTCGCGCAGGGGAGGCAGGAAGAACTCGATGCCGCGCAGGCGGTAGTAGAGATCCTGACGCAGCTTGCCGCTCTGGATGAGCTCCTCCGCGGGCTCGTTGATGGCGGCGAAGAAGCGCACCGAGACGCGTCGTCTCGTCCCCCAGTCGGCGCACCTCGCCGTCGTCGATGACCCGCAGGAGCTTGGCCTGATGTTCGAGGCGCATCGAGTTCAACTCGTCGAGGAAGAGAACACCTCCGTCGGCGGCCTCGAGCAGGCCCCCCTGGTCCCGGGCCGCGCCGGTGAAGGAGCCCTTCTTGTGGCCGAAGAAGTGGCTCTCGAACAGCTCGGGGGGAGTCGCGGCGCAGTTGTGGGCGATGAAAGGCTTGTCCGCGAGCTTCGAGCTGCGGTGAACCGCCTGGCTGACGACTTCTTTCCCGGTACCCGTCTCCCCGGTGATCAGCAGGTTGACGTCGCAGCCCGCGGCCAGGGTGACGAGGTGGCGCACCTCGACCAGCGCCCGGCTGTTGCCGCGAATGGCCTCCAGAGCCGCCTGGGGAGATCTGGCCCCGGGCAGGGGACTGACGAGCGCCTTCGAGACCCCGTGCAGGAGGGTCTCGGGGGTGAAGGGCTTGAGCAGGTAGTTGTCCGCTCCTGCCCGGATCGCTTCGACGATCGTATCGACCTCCTCCTGGACCGAGACCACGATGACCGGCAGCTCGCTCCATCGCTGGCGCACACGGGTCAACAGACCCATGCCGTCCAGCTGGGGCATCTGCAGGTCGGTGATGACGAGGTCCGGCACGGCTTCCTCGATCGCCACGAGCCCCAGCACGCCGTTCTCGGCCGTTCGCACCTGATGCCCCTCGGCCTCCAGGAGCAGGCGTGCGTACTCCAGGCCGGGCACGTTGTCGTCGACGACGAGGATCGAAGCCATGCTAGCCCTCCCAGCTCTCCGGCAAGCCGACGCGGAACGAGGCTCCCCGGTCCCGTTCGGCGTGCGACAGGCTGCCGCCCTGGGCCTCCATCAACTGTCGCGCGAGGTAGAGCCCCATGCCGTGGCCGTTGGCCTTGGTCGAATGACCGGGCCGGAAGAGGTTTTGCGCCATCTCCGCGGAGACGCCCGGCCCCTCGTCGTTGACCTGGATCTCGTAGCGGGAGTCGATGCGGTGAACCTCGAGGCTCATGTCCCCCGCCTCGTCCATGGACTGGGCCGAATTGTGCAGGAGGTTGGAGAGCACCTCGTTCAGGATGCCTCTGGGAACCTTGGGGTTGCCGTCCCGCGCATCCCAGACCACGCGACAACGCACCTCGGGATAGCAGCGACGAATCTCCTGGGCCGCGTCCTCGATCACGCTGCGCAGGTTGCTCTCCTCGTCCCCGCCCGAGCCGTCTTCCGCCGGGCGTAGGGAGTCGTGGGCCAAGCTCTCGAGCTGGTCGATGGCTCCCCGCAAACCCGAGAGCGCCGCTTGTTCAGCCGGGGTCCGCTCGCCTTCCTTGCGTTCGATCAGCGCGGTGAAGCCCCTCAGGTTGTGGACCGCGTTCTTGAGGCCGTGCCCGAGACGAGCCGTTTGGTTCCCCAGGGAAGCCAGGTTGTGGGCATCGCGCAGCTTCTCCTCGATCGACTCGAGGTGGAACTGCTGCTCGGTCAGTCGATCGGCCAGACTGGCCTGGCGGCTCTGCCAGTAACGGCGGGCCCAGGCGGTGGCGACGCCGACGAACACGAGCCAGGCGCTCCAGAGGGAGAGCGACTGGACCGAATCCCTCCAACCGAGCGGCCACTCCTGGGCCCACAGCCCCACCAGGGCCAGGACGGCCGTCGCCGCGATGCCGAGAGTTCGATAGGAAAGGCCCGAGAGCAGGATCTCGAACCACAGGCCCACCACGAACAGGGACGAAGCCACCCCCCCGGTCTCGTGGCTCAGGACGGCCCAGGTGGCGATGCCCCAGACGGGGGCCAGGGCGTGGGCCAGCCGCATGGGGCGTTCATGGCCGCCACGGGCCGCCAGGTAGCTGGCCAGGTTGAGGCAAGCTGCAACACCGAGAGTCCACACGCCCACGGGGCCAACGGGCAACCAGCCTGCCCAGGCGTAGGCCAACAGGCAGAGCTGGAACAACGTGCCCCACAGGCACCGGATGCGGATCCCGATCTCGATTCTGGCCAGGGAACCGGACACGCCCCCTCCTCACTCGACGCAGGCCTGGAGTGTAGCACGGGGCCTTCCCGGGGCCCCGGGTGCCGCTTGGGCTTAAACGAACACGCGCCGCGGCTTGAGGAGGCCGAGGCGCGTGGTCCCGAGGAAACGAGCCCGCCGGTGGCGGGACTGTTGATCGTCTTGCTGCTGGAGGTTGCCTCCCCGGCATAA
>JAUIEE010000547.1 GCA_030428965.1 bacterium
AAGCCCCAGCAGGGCACGGATCGCGGCCCCGGTTCGTTGCCGGGCCCGCAGCTCGAGAACCTGACCGAGCAGGACCAGCGTGATGATGACGGCGGCTGCCTCG
This sequence comes from bacterium, assembly GCA_030428965.1. GTDB lineage: Bacteria > Planctomycetota > UBA1135 > UBA1135 > JAUIEE01. The sequence goes on from JAUIEE010000547.1 coordinate 104, forward strand.
AAGTAGACCGCGACCGCCCCGTCATGTCCCCGGAAGGAATGGGGAAAGAGATCTGGAGCCACGGCGGCGACCAGGCTGTACCCAAAGGCGGTGCCCGTGCCGAGGGAGATCAGGCTGAACATGTTGAGCCGCCTGCGCTTCACCGACTCCCAGCCGCGGACGAAGAAGGGAGCCGCCGCCCAGAGCACGACCGGTGTCGTCAGCACGATCTGCACGAAGATCCAGGCACGCTCCGACCAGAGCTGGCTCAGGGGCCGCCCCGGCAGCATGTCGATCATCGCGATCGCGAACACGGGCAGGGTCAACGCCAGGGCGATGCGGAAGCGCCGGCTCATGTCCTCGAGCTCGCCGTCTTCCTCCTCCCCGCTCTCCGGGTTGGCCTCGAGAGCCATGCCGCACTCGGGGCAGCTTCCCGGCTTGTCACGGACGACCTCGGGATGCATGGGGCAGGACCAGGTGCGCCTGGAAGGCGCGGTCGAGAGCATCGCTTCCAGGGCCATGCCGCACTCGGGGCAACTCCCCGGCGTGTCGCTGATGACCTCGGGATGCATGGGGCAGGACCAGGTGCGCCTGGAGGGCAAGATCGGGAGCATCGCTTCCAGGGCCATGCCGCAGTCGGGGCAACTCCCCGGCTTGTCGCTGATGACCTCGGGATGCATCGGGCAGGTGTAGCGCGCTGGACCACGGGCGGGGGCCGCCTCTTCGCGACCCCCTCGGTCTCCGATGGTGCCCGGGTCACCGCTACTACCCTCGCAGCAGCTGTGCTTCTGGACCATGGCTCATTCCTGCTTGAGTTTGGCCAGGTACTTGGCCGGATCCTTCTCGAAGGTCGCGACGCAGCTCTGGCAGCAGAAGCGGACCTCCTGCCCCTCGTGCTGGATGATGACCGGATCGCCCATCGATCCGAGCTCTTCACCGGAGACGACACACGTCGTCAGGGGATAGTCCGTCGAGGCCGGGGTGCCGGCGTCGTGGCCCTCGTGACCTTCATGTCCTTCGTGACCTTCATGGCCGTCGTTGCCCGAAGGGGACCCGGAATCCCCGCAGCCGATGAGGCCGAGGGTGAGGATCATGGCGACGACAAGCAAAGACTTCGGCATGGCAGATTCTCCTATCATGAATCGGTTGCGTACGGCGAAGGATTTGCAAGCAAATCAGAGGCCAGCACCGATTCTCGGAGCGGGCGGGTCCGTGAGTCTCCAACCCACCAGAAACTGGTGAGTCGGGTCGCCAGTTTCTGGTGGGTCAGGGACCGTCCGCAGCCTCGAATCGTCAGCAATCCGCAGGGAGCGCTCCGTCATGTCCAAGCTCAAGTTGAACCAGCGGCTGCTCGTGTGGTTCATCCTCCTTTCCCTGGGGCCGATCGGCATCGTCGCCTACCACGGCTACTACGTCGCGTCGCACTCCCTCACCGAGGCGACCGAAGCCGACCTCCGCCGCATCGCGCGGCATCGGGTCGATCTGTTGCGTGCCTGGATCGCAGAGCGCAAGGGCGACGTCGACTTCATCGCCGAGACGGCGCGGCGTCCGTGTCCCTGTGGCTGCCTCGAGGACGACAGAGTCACCGTGGCCCGGGCTTGCGACTACATCGAGAGTGGGCTGGGCGACATGGAGCAGTTCGAACGCATCGAGCTCTACGATCGGGACTGGAAGCTGCAGCAGTCGAGCTCGGAGCACTCCGCCCATCTCGAGTTCTGGGACACCACCGCCATCCGCTCCCACTTCTCCAAAGACCCCCGGCCGACGAGCCGGGTGCATCACGCCCACGATGGGATCGTCTGCGTCTGCCTGGGAACCGAGCTCAGGGACGCCTCGGGGACGCCCATCGGCTATCTGCTGGCGGCCGCCAAGCTCTCGGACAGCTTCGAGGCGATCCTCTGGAGCCGCGAGGCCGACCGCGGAGGCCGGAGTCTGCTCGTCGCGGAAGACGGCGGCCTCCTGGCCTCCTCGACGGGCGCGGACACCCTTGGCGTGCCGCAGGCCGCATACCAGCTCTTCGTCGGCGAGAGCGGCAACGCTTCCTACCGAGGCTTGGATGGGACCCGCGTCCTCGCGGGCTTCCATCGCATTCCCGAGCTCGGAGCCATCTTCATCGTCGAGAGGGACCGGAACGTCGCTTTCGGCTGGCTCTCCTCCCTGGCGTGGCAGATCTCGCTCGTCGCCCTGCTGTGTCTTCTCGCCGTCTCTCTGGTCTCTCGCCACGTCTCCCGTGGCCTGACGAAACCCTTGCACAGCTTGCTCGCGGAGACCCAGAGAATCGGCTCTTCGGGAAGTCTGGGCGAGCGCGTACCGCCGCTCGAAGGCATCGAGCTCCAGGAGCTCGGAGCGGCCTTCAACCGCATGCTCGACCAGCTCGAGCGGTCGGGACGCAAGCTGATAGAGAGCGCGTCCCTGGCGGCGGCCGGGGAGCTCTCCACCAGTATCGTCCACGAGCTGAGGAACCCGCTCTCGTCGGTGCGTATGAACCTGCAGGCCCTGCGCCAGAAGGTCGAAGACGATGAGGTCCACCGCGAGCTCGCCGACATCGCCAGCGATCAGGTC
>JAUIEE010000548.1 GCA_030428965.1 bacterium
CTCCTGGCGGGGAGCGGCTGTCGCGGGGAGCCTTCGCAACCGAAGGAAATGTTCGTGCGCCGGGTGGTTGCGGACGTCTTTGCCGAAGAACCCGCGTTCACCTCGGTCCGGAGCAGAAAGGACTCCACGCCCTCCGTCGGCGTGATCAGTCCCTCGAAGGACTTGCGCGTGGATGGAGCCGACCTGGTCAGCTTGATCTGCCCGCCGCCGGCCCAGGTACGGGTCGACCTTCCAGCACGGCCGATGTCCACGTGCTTGGACGTGCGCGCTGGAGTCGATGCAAGTGTCCTGCAGGATCTGCCCAGCGAGCTCGCGGGGGGCTCGGTGGTCTGCACCCTGAGTGCGAACGGAGAGGTCGCCTTCGAAGCCCGGATACCGCTCGTGCAGGTCGGACGATTGCCCGGCACCGAATGGGTGGAACGCCGGGGACTGAAGCATGGAGATGCCCGGTCGCTCCTGCTGGAGACCCGAGTGCTCGATGCCGAGGGCAGGCAGGTTGTCCCGGCCCGACCTCTTCGCGTTGGTTTCGGTGGGCTGGTGCTCGTGGAAGAGAGTCACCGCCCCCGCACGCGGTCCTCTCCCGCGGAGCCCAGCATCGTCCTCGTCGTGATGGACACCCAACGCGCCGACCGGCTGTCGGCGTACGGGTATGGCCGACCGACATCCCCCAACCTGGAGGCACTCGCCCAGCGCGGCACGCTGTTCGAAGAGGCCTACTCCGCATCGAATTGGACCTGGCCATCGACCGCCTCGATCTTGACCGGTCTGGCCCCCGAAGAACACGGCCTGGTCGACCTCTCTTCCTGCTTCCTCCCCGAGCGACTGAGGACCTTGCCCGAAGCCCTGCAAGAAGCGGGGTTCACCACGGCGGCCTGGTCCGCCAACTACCTCGTGGCCGACGACAAGAACTTCGATCAGGGCTTCGAGTTCTTTGAGAGCGCGCGACGTGTCAGCCAGCCCAGCAAGGAGGTCGTTCCCGACGTGTTGCGGTGGATGGAAAGCTGGGCGGGAACGCGCTTCTTCCTCTACGTCCATCTCCTGGATCCCCACGCGCCCCTGCGCCCCCTGCCTGGGGGACGGCGACTCCTGGCCGCCGACGTTCCGGAGGATTTCTCTCCCACCGCCATCAACGACTACCGCTGGTGCCTGTTGGAACAGGGCTACACGGAGGAGGGCGAGGTCGCCACGGAGCGTTGCGTCGGGCCCGAAGAGCAACGCTGGATCAGCGACCTCTACGACGCCTGCACCTGGAGCGGTGATCGCTGGGTAGGGCGGCTGCTGGAAAAAATCGAACAGCTCGGCCTCACGGAAGAGACCCTCTTCGTCTTCACGTCGGACCACGGGGAGGAGCTGTTCGAACACGGACTCTTGACCCATGGGCAGAGCCTGCACCCCGAGCTCGTTCATGTCCCTCTGATCCTGGCAGGCCCGGGGATTGCGGCTGGAGAGCGACTGGACGCCCCTCTTTCGAATCGCTTCCTGGCCCAGACGCTGGCTGCCCTGGGGGGCGCCGAGCTCGCCCCGGGGCCGGACCTGTTCGAGCTGGCCAGGAGGAGCGAGCCCGTTCTCACCTCCACGACCTGTGGGTTCTGGAAGGGAGTCAACTTCCAGCCGATCTTGGGCCTGCGCACCCGTTCGCACAGCTTGCATTGGGCTCCCACGGGCGCCGAATGGGGGCAGGACCGGCCCGGCCATGGAGACTGGCACCTGTACGACATCGTCCAGGATCCCTTCGAGCAAACGGACCTCGCCAAGACGGAGACGGAAACGCTCCTGCGCCTGCATGCCGACCTCGTGGAGCGGATCGGAGCTCTGAAGCAACAGACCCCGGCTGTTCCCTTTGCGGCGGGGGAGGCTACCCTGCAACGCCTGCGCGACCTGGGCTACGTCGGGGAAGACTAGGGGTCCCGCACTCCCCGCGCCCGGCGGCACTCGGCGTCTGCGCGACAACGCCTAGCGTCGCGTCTCCGACAGCGCGTAGCCGTACTCCGGAGCGATGGGGGGCGGCGCAGCGCTGCCCAGTTCCATCCATGCCCGGTGCGGCCAGTGGGGCTCCCGCAAGAGCTGGCGGCCCAGGAGAACCAGATCGGCGCGGCCCTCGGCAACGATCGCCTCGGCCTGCTCGGGTTCGGTGATCAGCCCCACCGCTCCCGTGGGGATCCCCGCTTCCTCGCGGATGCGGGTCGCGAAGGGCACCTGGTAACCCGGGCCCACGGGGATCTGGGCGCCGCGCGTGGCGCCGCCGGTGGAACAGTCGATCAGATCCACGCCTTCGGTCTCGAGCTGCGACGCCACCCGGACGGAATCTTCCAGGGTCCAGCCCCCGTCGACCCAGTCCGTACAGGACAGGCGAACCAGGAGGGGGACATCCTCGGGCAAGACCCGTCGCACGGCCCGAACCGTCTCGAGCAAGAACCGGGTCCGGTTCTCGAAGGATCCTCCATACACATCCGTGCGCTCGTTCATGAGCGGCGACATGAAGCTGTGACCGAGGTACCCGTGGGCGAAGTGCAGCTCCACGAGTCGAAAGCCTGCCGCAACGGATCGGGCGGCCGCCGCGGCAAAGGCCTTGCGCAGCTCGCGGATCTCGTCGACGGTGAGCTCGCGCGGAACCGGGCCGTCCGGGCGGTAGCGCTTGGCCG
>JAUIEE010000065.1 GCA_030428965.1 bacterium
CTCCGAGAGGTCCCCTTCGTGGTTGACGAGGATGGCCTCCCAGGCTCCGCGAGCCTGGGCCTCCTCGCGCGCCATGATGTTGCGCAGACGATTGGTGGACTTGACGCCTTCGAGGGAATCGCCGCCGAGCTTGCGGAAGCTCGAAAGGAGCACGCGCACTCCCTCGGCCGGAGGACGCGCGAGCTCTCGCGCCGTCACGGTCAGCGAAGCTCCCCGCCCGGGAACGCCGCGCGAGAGGGTCAAGCGCAGGGCCGCGGGCCTCCCGCCCAGGGCCTCGCCCGTCCGCCACAACGCCTCGAGGGGATCCCAGGGCGGCGGCCAGGGGATGGCCAGCTCCTCGGCCCCACGGCGCAGACGATCGAGGTGCTCCTCGACGAAGAAAAGGCAGCCGTGTTCGAACAGCACCGTGTCGAAGACCGACAGCCCGAGCAGGAAGCCCTGGTCCTCGGCGTAGATCACGGGCTGGTCGCCATCGACGATGCGCCCGTTCGAGAAAACGGGGAAGGGCGGGTTCCGGGGAGCGCTCAACTAGCGCGTCCGCCCGACCGAAACGCCGAACTGGGCCAGGAAACCGTCGTCGCCCGAGTCCGCGTCGTAGTCCGAAAGCTCGCAGGTCCAGATCCAGCGCGCCCGGGGCATGAACTGCAGGGATGCGCTCGCGATGCGTGCGTCCTGGGCGTTGTCGGACTCCTGCCAGCGCAAGGCGCTCTGCCAGCGGCGCTCGTGCCCCCAGGTGCGGCTCAGCGTGAGCGACCACGGGTTCGAGTTCCCCACCAGCGCGATCAAGGAGCCGGCGCTCTCGGTGAACACGGAGAAGTCCGCTCCCCCGGCCAGGTTCAGGTACTCCGCGTAGAGCGCCCAGGGGCCGTAGGTCACGGCCAGGTCCCCTCCCCAACCCGAGTCGTTGCGTCCGGTCGGGGCCTGGCTCTCCTTGAACCAGCTCCCCCCGACGTCGGCCACGAGGTAGTTGGCCGAACCGAAGGCCCCCTCCCCGTAGACGGTCGGCGGGTCGTACATGCCCCACTCCAAGCGCGCCACGTAGAGATGGTGATCGGACTTGCCCGAGTCGCCGTTGCTCACCGAGACCCACCACCCCAGGGGCTCGAAGCCACCGGCCAGCTGGGCTCCCACGTCCCAAACGTCGAAGGCGGCCCCGATCAGGGTGCGGTCCCGGAACAGGAGCGTCTCCGGATCGACCGTGTTGCTGCGCATGAAGCGCGGTCGAAACTGGCCGAGGGTCAGGGACGCGACGTCGGTCCACTCCCAGCGCGCGTAGGCGTCCTCGAGCTCCGAGGTCTTGGTGAGGTCGAAGTTGACGCGAGCCTGGAAGCGGCCGTACTGCACCTGAGCGGAAATGTCCACGTCGTCCACGTCGACGCCGCTCGTATCGTCCGTGGACAGGGCGATGTCGTCGTTCGAGTAGGCGTAGAAGGTTCGCACCAGGACGCCCAGCTGGAGATGGCTCGCACTTTCGGGGGTCTCCGCTTCGAGACCGACCAGGGTCTCGTCGAGCTCGAGCCAGGGATCGTCCTGGGGAGCGGGAAGGGCGGGCAGCAGGGCGCACAGGAGGCTCGAGAACTTCATCGCCCGACACTCTAGTGGACGGTGGCGGAGGTAGCGACAGTGGATTCCCCGGTCGGGAAGGCCCGGATCACGGGGAAGCCGTGAATCCGCTCTCCGGAGCGAGGGCCCGAGCCAGTGGCTGCCCCTTGTCGAGGCTCTCCTGGTCTTCGAGCAGCGGGTCGCTGCCCCAGGTGATGCCGCCTCCGACCCGATAGAGGTACTCCCCGGCCCTTTCTCCGAAGTCCGGCCGCGGGCGCCAGAGAAGGGTCCGAATCAGGAGGTTGAACGCGGCGGTTCCCCGGGTGTCCAGACCTCCCAGGGAGCCGAAGGAAAAGCCCCGTCCTTCGCCTTCCAGCTCCGCGATGACCTCCATGCTGCGCAGCTTGGGGGCGCCGGTGATCGACCCTCCCGGGAACAGGGACGCGAGCACCTCGACGGCGTCCACGCCGGTCCGGGGCCTGGCCCAGACGTCGGCGACGAGGTGGTGGACCGAGCGGTAGCTCTCGAGTTCCGGGAAGCTCGTGACCCACACCTCACCGGCTCGAGCGATGCGCCCCAGATCGTTGCGTTCGAGATCGACGATCATGGCCAGCTCCGCCAGGTCCTTCTCGCTCGCGAGCAGCGCCTCCGCGCTGCGACGGTCTTGCTCGGGGTCCTCGGCGCGTCGAGCCGTGCCCTTGATCGGACGGGTCCGGGCGTAGGGTCCCCTCTCGTCCTGCGCGAACTCCAGGAGCAGTTCCGGAGAAGCCGAAAGCAGCGCTCCGCCCTCCCAGGCGGCAAACCCCATGTACGGCGCAGGCTGCTCGCGACGCAGGGCACGATAGACATCGATCGGGTGGCCGCGTACGACGCGCGTGAAGGGATGGGCCAGGTTCGCCTGGTAGATCTCGCCGGCGGCGATTTCCTCACGCGCCCGGACGATGCGATCGCAGTGCACCTCCCGCGGGACTCGGCGCTCGAGGGGCCCGAGCGGCTCGGGTTCCCGGGCGGGATCCTCCCCACCGAGCGCGTCCAGGATCGAGCGGCGGCGCTCGACCCGGGGCGGGCGCCCGTCCCCCGGGTCCTCCGCCAGGCACAGCCAGCTCTCCCCCGTCCCGTGGTCCTGGACGATGAAGTCCACGTAGAGCCCCCCGACGACCCGGGGGAAGCCCCAGGGGTCGCGGGGCAAGCGTAGGTCGGGTTCTCCGACCACGCCCAGGTCGTAGGCCAGGGCGCCCAGGAACCCGCCACCGAAGAACGGAGGGAGGTCGCCGGGGTCGTGCACCTCGAGCCGTCCCACGAAATCGCGCAGCCCGACGAGCTCCTGGGGTGGGCTGGCCGGCAGTGGGTCGAAGCCGAGGACGCTGGCCCGGCGGGGACTTCCGCCCGCGCTGTCCAGGAGAACGAGCCCCGCGCGCCGGCGCAGGCGGGAAAGGGCCTGGGCAAGATCGAGGTCCATCCCCAGGCGCTCCACGCGTGGGCGAAAAGGGAAGACCGGAGGGGATGAGGAGGGACTCAGGTTCACTTCGGGCCGCGCTCAACGTACAAGAGCCCCGTGACCAACTCCAAACCCCGCTCCGCCGTCGGCATCGTCTGCCTGATCGTGTTCCTCGACATCGTCGGGTTCTCGATCCTCTTCCCGCTCTTCCCGGCCATGCTCAACCACTACCTCGAGGTCGAGGGAGAGGCGAGCTGGATCGGCCGCCTGGCCGTCCAGCTGTCCGAGTGGGCCGGAGGCAACCAGGCCCAGACGGTGACGCTGTTCGGAGGGGTGCTCGGGTCGATCTATTCGATCCTGCAGTTCCTGTTCGCCCCCGTCTGGGGCGGCCTGTCCGACCGCGTGGGAAGGCGCCCGACGCTGCTGATCACCCTGGCCGGAACCCTGGCGGGCTACGTGCTGTGGATCTTCGCCGGATCGTTCTTCTGGCTGATCGGGTCGCGACTGCTCTCTGGCCTCATGGCCGGCAACATCTCGACGGCCACGGCGGTGATCGCCGACACGACCGAGAGCTCGAACCGTGCACGCGGCATGGGCCTGGTCGGGATGTGCATCGGACTGGGCTTCCTGTTCGGCCCGGCCATGGGTGGTGCAGCGTGGAGCTTGTTGCCGCTCGAGAGCGAGACCGGCTGGCAGGCCGGCCTGACCCTGCACCCGTTCTCGAGCGCGGCCGCCATCGCCGCCGCCCTGGCCACGGTGAACCTCCTGTGGGTGGTGTTCGCCTTCAAGGAGACCCTGGCGCCCGAGAAGCGCGGCACGAGCGACCACGCCCGGGTCTGGAATCCCTTCGCCCAGCTCTCGCGCCTGCACTTCCCCGGCCTTCCGCGCACCAACCTGGTCTACTTCCTGTTCCTCCTGGCCTTCAGCGCCATGGAGTTCACGCTCACCTTCCTGGCCGCGGATCGTCTCGGCTTCAGTCCGGCCCAGATCACCTGGGTGTTCGTCTACTCCGGTCTGATCATCGCCCTGGTTCAAGGGGGCGTCGTGCGACGGTTGGCCCCGCGCCTGGGCGAGAAGAAGCTCAGCCTCACCGGCCTGGCCCTCGTGATCCCCGGCTTCCTCCTGATCGCGATCGCCGGCTCCTCGGGCCTGCTCTACGCCGGCCTGACCTTCATGGCCCTGGGCAGCGCCCTGATCATGCCGTGCCTGTCGGCCCTGGCCTCGCGCTACGCCCCCGAAGACCGCCAGGGCCTGGCCCTGGGGACGTTTCGGTCCATGGGAGCCCTCTCCCGGGCCATCGGCCCCATCCTGGGTGGCCTGGCCTACTACGCCCTCGGGAGCGCAGCGCCCTACTGGGCCGGGGCCCTGTTCCTGCTGATCCCCCTGGGCCTGGCCCGCTCCCTGCCGCCGGTTCCCCAGGCGACCCCTTGAGGCCAGGGGCCCCTCCGACCGATAGGGACGGTGCCATGAAAAAGCTTCAACCGATCGCCGCGATCCTGTTCGCCTGCTGCGCAGGCCTCTCCCTCAGCTTGGCCCAGTCCGGGGACGACCCCTCGCCCCACACCCCTCCGCCCAAGGTGGAGAAGGAGGAGAAGGCGCCTTCTGCAAACACCGAGAAGCGCCTGGCTCTGCTCGAGGCCCAGCTGCGCGAGGAGCAGGCCCGCCACGAGGAGACGCGTCAGCGACTCGAAGAGACCATCCGCTACTTGAACGATCAAGCGGACCGCGCATCGACCGTCATGGTGGAGCTGGATCGCTCCGAGGCCGAAGGCTTCACGGCCGGCATCAACTTCCGCTCGCGGGAGATCCTGCTGGGCGGCTTCCGTGGTTACTGGGGCGAGGCCCGCTCGGGTCTGCCCCAGGCGACGGAGAAGCCCAAGAAAACAGCCCAGCGACGCTGAGGGAGATCGGCTCCGGTTGTCCTAAGATCCGTTCAGGCCCCGTGGCACCTGAACGGAGAGGATTCGGATGATCGTAGCCAGCCTGCTTGTTTCCCTCGTCACCGCTTCGACTCCCGGCGCGGCGAACGGCGTGCCCTGGGAACCGGCGCAGGGCGGCTGGCGCAACGATCCGGCCTGGTACGACGGCAAGGCCGAGGTCTGCGTCTACGAAGCCACGCGCACGATCTACGGCCTCTCCAGGCCCTACCTGGCCACGGCCTACACGAACAAGCAGCGCATGGACCCGGAGCGGACGGTCAAGTCCGACTCCCAGGGGATCGAGGTCTTCAAGCACCACTGGTCCGAGCGCGTTCCCACGGAGAACTACGACTACGACTTCTCCACGGCGAGCTTCGTCGAGTGCGACGACCTCAGACCCTTCAAGCTGACGGCCTCCAGCCAGGACGACTGCGGCTCGAGCTTCAAGCAGCTGTGGCGACAGCGGGGCCAGATGCTGTGGCTCGAGTCCTGCTACTTCCCCGGCACAGGTTTGGCCCAGGGCGAACTGGGCGGACTCGACCTGCAGTTCTTCGATGCGCTCCCCCTCGTCCTGCGGGACTTTCCCTTCGAAGCCGCGCAAGCCGAGGGCCACCCCGATCGGCGCTTTGCACTGAGACTCGTCCCCAGCCAGAAGGAAGCTCGCTCGACGCCCTGCGCCCCACGCGACTTCGAGCTGGCCTACGGCGGGCTCGAAGAGCTCGAGCTCCCCGTGGGCTCCCTCGCCGCGCACCGCCTGGAACTGCTGGACGCGGGCGGGCAGAGGGTGGCGCGCTACTGGTTCGCCGCCGAGCAAGGGGCCCCCTGGCTACGGGCCCTCGTTCGCTACGAAGGCCCCCTGGGGACGTCCTATCGGCTCAAGGAGCTGCGCCGCTGGGCCTACTGGGAGCGCTAGGTCGATCGGGTTCGCAGGCTATGCTCGGGGCGATGGAAGAAGAGATCGAACGCTTCTTGCGCGAGCTCTCCGTCGCACGGGCGGCTTCGCCCCACACCCTGCGAGCCTACGGGGCCGACCTCGCCGAGCTGGTCGCGTTCCTGGAACAACGCGGCAAGAAGAAACCCGGGGACGTGGTCCCCAAGGACCTGCGCGCCTATCTCGTCGAGCTCGATGAGCGCGACCTTTCCCGAGCCACGATCCAGCGCAAGCTCTCGGCGGTACGTTCCTTCTTCACCGACCAGATCAAGCGCGGCCTGCTCAGCGTCCACCCGGCCACGGGCCTGCGCCCGGCCCGTCGCAAGCGGCGGCTTCCGGGCGTGCTGGAAACCGGCGAGGTCGAGAGCCTGCTGGCGTCGACCGAGGACAGCCCCGCCGGACGCCGGGATCGCGCCCTGCTCGAGACGATGTACTCGGCCGGAACGCGTGCCTCGGAGACGGTCGGGCTGGACCGCTCCCACCTGGACCTGAAGCGCGGTTTCGCCCGGGTGCTCGGCAAGGGAAGCAAGGAACGCCTGGCGCCCCTCGGGCGCTACGCCGTTGCGGCCGTCGAGGAGTACCTGCAAGACCCCGAGCGCCCGCGTCCACGGCCGGAAGCGGCCAACGCGGTCTTCCTGAACCTGCGCGGCGGTCGGCTGACGACGCGCTCGCTCGGACGCATCGTGGACGCCGCCACCCTGCGGGCCGGCCTACGGCGACGGGCAACCCCCCACACCCTCAGGCACAGCTTCGCCACGCACCTGCTCGACCGCGGCGCCGACCTGCGCTCGGTCCAGGACCTGCTCGGGCATGCCCACCTGGTCACGACCCAGATCTACACCCACGTGTCGGTCGAGCGGCTGCGCAAGATCTACGAGCAGGCTCATCCGCGCGCGAACACGCCCTGACAGGGTCTGGCATCAGCGCCGATTCGTGTGAAGATCGTGCACGGATACGCGTAGGCCTCTCCTCCACCTAGCCAGGAGCCGACATGGGACTGATCAACTGGATCTTCGACATCTACCAGCACAACCAGATCGACAAGGCCCGCCAGGAGGCGGCCGAAGCCCGCATGGAGGCCGCGCGCATGGCTTCGGGCAGCGGACAGATCGACACCCGCCGCCTGGAGGACGCCCTGGGGGAGCTGGCCCTGGCGGCCAAGACCCTCCAGCGCGTGATGGTCGAGAAGGGCCTGTGCACCTCGGAGGAGTTCGCGACGACCCTGCGGCGCGTGGACCAGGAAGACGGACGGATCGACGGCAAGACTCCCCTGGGCTGATGCTCCGAGCAGCCTTCCCATCCTTTCGACTGGGGGTTTCTGCCTAGGGGTCACGTCTCGTTCCTGCAAGAGCGGCTGACCCTCCTGGCACGAACGCCGCATCTGCCCTACAACCGCACCCCATGGATGGGGCGCACTCCAGCGACTCGGTGGGCGAGGAGATTCGTCGGCGCTTCGGCGCCGAGGTCGATCCCGGCGTGACCCTCGACGCCGCCGTGAGCGACGGGGAGCCCTCGGCCAGCCCCTCGGACGAATCCTTTCGCAGGGCCCTGCTCCACTCCCGCTACGACGTGCGCGGCGAGGTGGCCCGGGGCGGCATGGGCGTGGTGCTCGAGGTCTGGGACCAGGACCTGCGCCGCAAGCTCGCCATGAAAGTGGTGCTGGGAAGGGGCTCCACGAGCTCCTCCGGCCCGACCGCCGATCCGGACTCGGCTCCCGTGGACCCGAAGACCCTCAGCCGTTTCCTCGAGGAAGCCCAGGTCACAGGTCAACTGGATCACCCCGGCATCGTCCCCGTGCACGAGCTCGGACTCGATGCCCAGGGACGCGCCTTCTTCACCATGCGCCTGGTGCGCGGCAAGGACCTCAAGGAGGTCTTCGGCCTGGTGCACAGGAGGGCCGAAGGTTGGACGGTCACCCGGGCACTCAACGTCCTCCTGCGTGTGTGTGAAGCGATGGCCTTTGCCCACGCCAAGGGGGTCATCCACCGCGACCTCAAGCCGGCCAACATCATGGTGGGCCGCTTCGGCGAGGTCTACGTCATGGACTGGGGCCTGGCCCGGGTCATCCAGGGCAAGGACCAGCGCGACCTGCGCCTGCGGCTCAACCGAGAGGGCACCCAGGTCAGCAGCAACCTGCACATCGAGGAGCATCTCCAGGACGCCCTGTTGACCATGGACGGGGACGTGGTCGGCACGCCCGCCTACATGTCCCCCGAACAGGCCCGCGGCGAGATCGGCAACCTGGGTGCGACGACCGACGTCTACGCGGTCGGGGCCATGCTGTATCACCTCCTCGGGAAACAGATGCCCTTCGTTCCGCCCGACCGCAAGCTGCAGCCCCACGCCATCGTGATGCGCGTGCTCAAGGGCCCCCCGGAACCCCTGGCCGAGATTGCTCCTAAGGTACCCGGCGAGCTGGTCGCGATCTGCGAGCGCGCCATGGCCCGTGACCCCGACCATCGTTACGCGGACATGCAGGAGCTGGGCCAGGACCTGCGCGCCTACCTCGAGCACCGGGTGGTCCAGGCCTACGAAACCGGAGCCGTCGCCGAGCTGCGCAAGTGGGTCATGCGCAACAAGCCTCTGGCCGCGGCCCTGGCCACCGTCCTCGTGGCCCTCGCCGCGGGCCTCGTGAGCAGCCTCTTCCTCAAGGAACTGGCCGATCGCAACGCCGTGCGCGCCGAGGCCCAGCGGGAAGTCGCCGTCAGCCGGCGGGACGACATCCTGCGCCTGTCCGCCCTCCAGGACCTGGAGGACCTGCAGCAGGAGGCCCGGGAGCTCTGGCCCCCCTACCCCGAGCTCATCCCGCGCTTCGAGGCCTGGCTCGAACGGGCCCGGCTGCTGGTGGCGGACCTTCCCGCCCACGAAGCCCAGCTGAACGAGCTGCGTGGCCGGGCACTCTCGCCGACCGAGGCCGAGAGCCTGCGTGGAGAGCGCGCTCACCCGGCCTACCCCTGGCTGCAGAAGCTGCGCGCGGAGCTCGCAGCCAAGCGCCGGGCAGCCAGCGTGCGCTCGGGCGAGAAGCGCCCACAGCCGTACGAGCTGAACGAGGAGGAACTGCCCGAGGACCCGGCCGTCCTGAGTGCGATGGCCTGGAGTCTGGTGCAGCCGGACCGGGAGGGGTTCGGGGACGAGGCGAAGGGGCTGGCCCTCGCGCGCTACGCCATGGAGCTCGTCGAGGACGACGCCTCCCTGGTGCGTGCCGGCCGCACGCTCTCCTGGGCCCTGCATGCGAACGGACTTGACCAGGAGGCCCTCGAGGAAATGCGCGCCTTCGCTTCCCTGGCTCCCGCAAGCCTGCGTCCGGAGATCGAGGAGTCGCTGCTCGAGCTGCGTGCCGCCGTCGAAGGAGCCCCGTCCGAAGACCTCGCGGATCTGAACGAGGACGTCGCTCGCCTGCAGGAAGAGATCTCCAAGCGCACGCGCTGGGACTTCGCGGAAGAAGACGATCGCTGGTGGTTCAACCAGCTCGAGAAGCTCGTCTCCGAGCTCGAAGCCTTCGCGCATCCCGAGATCGGCTCCATCGAGGGCATCACGGCCGAGTCCGGATGGGGAGTGGCCCGACGCCTCGACTTCGCGCACACCCTCGAAGCGTCCCAAGGCCCTTCGAAAGGACGTCCGACCTGGACCGAAGCGATCGCGACCATTGCGGACCCGGCACGCTGCCCCGCGTACGGAGGGCTCATGCTACGCCCGCAGGCGGGGCTGGTTCCCCTCGGGTTGAATCCGGACTCAGGTCTGTACGAGTTTGCCCACCTCGTTTCGGGCGAGGCTCCTTCACCCGACGCTTCCGGGGGATGGAAGCTGGAGGAAAGCACGGGCATCGTGCTGGTGCTCCTGCCGGGCGGCACGCGCTGGATCGGAGCCCAGAAAGACGACCGCGATCTGCCGAACTACGACCTTGCGGCGCGCTGGGACGAAACGCCGCACCTCGTGCAGCTGTCCCCCTACTTCCTCTCGAAGTACGAGCTGACCCAAGCCCAGTGGCTGCGCATGACGGGCACGAATCCCAGCCGTTACGCCATCGGCTACGAGCCCCGGGGAGGCCGGACGCACACGGGGCTGCACCCGGTCGAGCAGGTCACCTGGCGCCAGGCGACCGAGACCCTGCGCTGGATGGGCCTCGCCCTGCCGACCGAGGCCCAGTGGGAGTTCGGCTGCCGCGCGGGGACGTCGAGCGTCTGGTGGACCGGCTCCGAGCGCGACGCCCTGGAGGGAGCCTGCAACCTGGCCGATCGCGCCGCGACCCTCGGCTGGGGCGTCGACTTCGCAGGCGACTGGCCGGAGCTCGACGACGGCTACGGCCCCCACGCGCCGATCGGCTCCTACCGCCCCAACGGGTTCGGCCTGCACGACGTGCACGGCAACGTGTGGGAGTGGTGCCAGGACGCCTGGGGAGACGGAGAGTTCTACCGGCGCAGCCCGGTCCAGGATCCTGTCCACGTCGCGGAGGACGGGGAGAGCGAAGATCGCGTCTACCGCGGCGGGGCCTTCAGCCACTCTTCCTTCGACGCCCGCTCGGCCCTGCGCACCTACGACTCGGCCGAGTTCTCGGGCTACTTCCTGGGGATTCGCCCCGCGCGGGCCCTGGACCCCTGAGTGCGCGTGCGCTTCCCGTCGCGCTCACGGCAGACCTCGAATCGCAACTCCCGGTGAGCCGGAGCCTGCCCTCGACTAGAGCTCGAGGACGATCACGTTTTCCGGATCGAGTCGGATGTCCCGCCGGCCCAGCTCCTGTTCGCCCAGGCGCAGGACGGCCGTCACGGCCGCCTCGCTGACCGACATCACCTCGGATCGCCCCTCGTCCAGGAAGGCGAAGGGATACGCGCTCATCCCGTTCGCCTGGAACTTGTTGACCTGCAGGCGCTGGCCCTCGGCGTCCAGGAACTCGACGAACTCGGCCGAGCGAGCGAGCTCCCCGGGCTCGATGCGGAAGTGGCAGCGTCGCAAGACTTCGACCTCGTACTCGCGGAGAGACTCGGCCGCGGGGAGCCGAAACTCGGTCGGCAGGATCGTCTCGCCGAAGAGCCGCAGGTAGACGCCCTCCGCCGGGACGTCCTCGAACTCGAAGCTCCCGCTCTCGTCCGTGACGATCTTGGCCCCGTTCGCCATGGATCGACCGCTGGATGTCACCACAGTATCGAGGGCCAGCTGCACCCGGATGTGGGCCATGGGCGTGCCGTCCGGAGCAACGACCCGACCGCGCACGTCGCCCCTCGTCGCCGCGGGGGCTTTCAGCACGACACCCTGCGTGCCCGCCTCCACCTGTTGCTCGACGCGGAACAGGGTGTCGGAGTCGAAGGCCAGGACGCGGTAGCTTCGATCCAGGAGACCCGCGATGCGGAAGCGACCGTCCCTGCCCGTATGCACCTTGCCCTTGCCCTCGCGCGTCAGCTCCTCCGCGCTCGTCATGGGGACCACCCCCTGGCTGACTTCGGTCTCGTCCGCGATCTGCACGGTCCAGTCCCAGCACGGCTCTCCATCGGCATCCAGCACGCGACCTTCGATCGCCAGGGGCTCTCCCCCCAGGACGAGTTCGACCGGTGGGACACGATTCTGGTGGTCCTCGAGGTACCGACCGAAGGCGGGAACCAGGGCCGGCAGCCGACCGGGGAGGCTGGCGCACAGCGGAGTCGCAGGACCGACCCATTCGATCGGCAGACCAAAGCGGCCGTCGGGCCCCGAGCGGGTCTCGGAGAAGGCGAGCTTGACGAGGGCCCCTTCCACCGCCGCCCCGTACTCGTCGAGCACGATGCCCTCAAGGGCGGGCGACGCTTTCTCTTCCTCGGCCAAAAGCTGCAGCACGTAGGGCTCCTTCAACTCGTCCAGGTCGAAGCCCTGGGACTCGAAGCCCTCGGCCCGTACGTACAGCCTCTGACCCGAAGCGTCGGGAAAGCGCTCGAATCCGAAGGCCCCCAGCTCATCGCTGGTGACCTCGAGCTCGACCTGTCGGGTCGTGTCGAGCGGGTAGGGAAAGTCGTACAGGCTCTGGCTCTGGGCGCTCAAGCCGACCTCGGCGCCCGCCACGGGCTGCAGCGCCGAATCGACCACGCGCCCCTCCAGCCGGCGGACGGGAGCGGCCACGACGATGTGCTCCTCTTCGGTGTTGGTCTCCTTCACGCAGCTCTGGCGCAGGGTGATCCACTGGGGATCGACGACCCGCAGGCAGTAGATGTCCGAGCGGAAGCGCAGGGCGTCCCAGGCCCGGGCCTCGATCTCGAACTCGAAGGAACCGTCGGGGACCGTCCGGGCCAGCACCTTGTCGTCGGCGTTGCCCGCGATCGCCACCGACTCGAGACCCCGGCCGCGCACGTCGACGACGCGGCCCCGGACCGTGGAGAGGGAAGACGTCGCCGTCGCTTGTTCCGGTTCGGTCAGCGCGACCCGGGGAACTTCCTCCTCGGCCTCTTCCGGATCGGCCACGGGACGGCGAGCGTCCTCGACAGGGGGCGGAGGCAAGGCCGACGGCCCCTCGGCCAGAACGACCGGCTCCGCAATCTGCGGGTCGGACTCACCCGGACGATCGCTGTCCAGCACGCGCCAAAGGCCCAAGCTTCCGAGCAACCCCACCGCCACACCGAGTCCCATCTTGGCATTCGTCTTCACGATCCATCCTCCGATGCTTGCAACCGAGGAACCCGCGGTGACCTCCGCACTCCCACGGAGCGCGCACAGAGGCGCTAGGGCCGCGCACCAGGTCGGACGAGCTCCGAACTCCCCGTCGAGCCTCTCCCGCAGCATCTCGAGCGCCCTGTGGGTACGGTGGCTGACCGTCTTGGGGGAGATCCCCAAGCGCTCGGCCACCTCCCTCGGAGGCAAGCCCTCGAAGAAGCGCAGCAGGATCGTTGCCCGCAGAGGTTCGTCCAGAGCCAGCACGTGTCCGACCACGTCTCGCTGCAACGAGGCCCGGGTCGCCAGCTCCTCCACCGAGGCGCTCGTCCCGGCTCGGTCGACGGCGAGCTCCCGCCGCGAACGCCGCTTCTCCCCCCGAGCGAGCTGGCGCGCCACGTTGCGCGCCACTTGCCCCAACCAACCCCGGGGATTGTCCCCATGGGCGGGAGGCCGTTCCAGGGCAGCGACCCACGTCTCCTGGACCACGTCCTCCGCCTGGGCTGGGCTGGACACCAGGCGTCGTGCCAGCTGTCCGACCCAGTCCGCGTGGGCCAGGAGGTCGGTGATCTCGACGCTGTGGGAGGATCCGGTCATGGTTCCGCCTCCCGAGTGCCACCGGCGCCCGAACTTCCCCGCCTTTCGTCTGATTCTGAGCGGGCCATGGACATAACCCCCGAGAATACAGGCTCTTGGGGGGATCAGGTGCGCCCTAAGAGTTTGGGTTTGGAGCTCGGCTCAAGGGCTGGCTTCGGTAACGGCACCTTCCGCTGAGGCAGAGGAGATCCATCCGGGCTCCAGTGTCCCACCGTACCAGGACGATAGTACGGTCCGTGGACTGGACCCTGCAGACTTCGTCGCCCACGCCGCCTTCGCGACAGCTCGTGGAAACCGTGCTCGACGCGATCGCCCGCGGCGAGCTGGCCGCCGGTGACCGACTGCCCTCCATACGAGGACTGGCCGCCGAGGTCCTGGTCAACCCCAACACCGTGGCC
The DNA here is from genome assembly GCA_030428965.1 of bacterium. Taxonomy (GTDB): domain Bacteria; phylum Planctomycetota; class UBA1135; order UBA1135; genus JAUIEE01. The sequence goes on from JAUIEE010000065.1 coordinate 13,435, forward strand.
CGGGCCTACCGCGACCTCGAATCCCAGGGGGTTGCCCGGGGAAAGAACGGACTCGGGGTCTTCCTCACGGACGAAGCCCCTGAGATCGCCGCCCAGGCACGCTCCCAGACGACGCTCGCCACCTTCCAACGCGCCTGCACCGAGGCGCTGCGAAACGGACATTCCCTCCAAACCTTGATCGACATCTTGCGCTCGCAGACCACCCCAGAGAGAGACTCCGCATGAATCCCGTTGTCCTAGATCGACTTACCCTTTGCTACCGCAAGACCCTCGCCCTCGATGGGGTCAGCTTCGAGCTTCCCAAGGGAACGGTCACAGCACTGCTCGGACACAACGGAGCAGGCAAGAGCACCCTGATGCAGGCTCTCCTGGGTCTCCTGAAGCCGACCTCGGGCACCGTCCGCGTGCTCGGGGCCGACCCGATCCGCGAGGGAACTCGCGTACGAACGCGGGTGGGCTACGTCCCGGACACTTGCGACGCACCCGAGTGGGTGACCTCCGGAGAACTCTTCCGTTTCCTTGCGCCCCAGTACGATCGCTGGGATTCGGAACAAGAGGAGCGACTGATCGAGCGCTTCGAGCTTCCCCTGGACACGCCCCTGCGCGGCCTGTCACGGGGCCAACGCGCCAAGAGCATGCTCCTCGCGGCCATGGCGCCGCGCCCCGACGTCCTGCTCTTGGACGAGACTTTCTCGGGACTGGATCCCGTCGCCCGTCACGAATTGCTAGGTGGGTTCCTGGACGAACTGCGCCTCGACGAGGTCTGCGTCCTCACGGCCAGCCACGACCTCGATCTCGTTTCGAGAGTAGCCGATCGGGTGATCCTCCTCGCCGACGGTCAGGTGCGCGCCGATGGCCCCTTAGAAGAGGTCCTGGCCGAGTGGGAGGACGCCCCTTTGCCGCAAGCTCTACACACGCTCATGGAAGCCCACCGCAGCGGGAGGATGGCCTCGTGATGCAAAGCATGAAGATGCTCGTTTGGAAGGAGTGGCGCGAGCAGAGGACGACCTTCCTCCTGGTTCTAGCACTGGCGGCACTCTTGACCCTGGGCATTGGCGCCGCCTTCGGGGTGGGTGTCCTCCGCTCGCCGTGGGCGCGCCTACTCCCCGCCATTGCGTGTCTGATCACGATTGGAGGAGACCTCCTGGGCGGCCCTCAGGGGTCGAAGTCCGTGACTTTCGTGGAGCGTCTCCCGATGGGTCTTGGGCGCACGTTCTGGGCCAAGCTCCTGCTTCTGATCGCCCTGATGGTCCTAGGGACTCTCCTGGGCTGGCTGATCACAGGATCCATCTCCCTGTTCCATGGGCAAACATGGCCCTGGTCGTGGGATGTCCCGGCTCTATTCCTCGTATCCATGAGCCTGTGGTGTTTCGCTGTCTCACCCTGGGTCACCCGTGGCTTGCTGGCCTTGCCCGTAGGCTTCGTCCTCCTTGCCTTCCTGGGCTGGCCCGTCTGGCTGCTCTTCCTGGATCTTCCTTGGTACGGCATGACACGGACCGAGGGAGGGATCTTTCTTGCCATCTCCGTGGTTGGTTCCCTAACGGTTGCACGGGAGGGTTTCGTCCACGGAAGGAGTCGAGGTGGCAGCCCTGGCCGGGCCGCTCGCCACGGCCTGGTTCTGGCCACTGCGATCTTCCTCCCCTTTTGGGCTTGGATGGGCGCCGGGATCTACGACGCCTTTCGTATCGAGCCACGGGCGCCCGACTTTCGGATCAAAGCGGCGGCAGGTCACAAGGAGGGCACCTTCATCTATCTCCAAACAGAGCAAGAATCGCGTTGGAAAACGGGGTCCTGCAAGTCGCTGGTTCGAGTGGATACACTCGGGGGACCGTACACTCGAGTCGGCCAACCAGGCCTCGAACGTCACGCCTATCGGCATGACCGGACAGAAGGGTGGAGCGTTGTCGTAGACATGGACGGGGAGTGGCGGCGGCTCGGGTGGACAAGCGAGAAGCTCGAAGCTGTGGAGCCCCCGACCCTTCGACGCGGACACGGATACAGCACAGCGGTTGGCGGAGAGAGAGGTTGGTTCAGCCCCTACACGGATCGCTTCCACAGCGCAGCTGAAATGGATCTCGCCCCAGGAGCCGATGTGCTCATCTTGCCCTGTGGCTGGCTCATCTACGGACACGACGAAGAAGCCTGGACTCTGCTCGACCCCGCATCAGGGATACGATCGTCTCTGGACTGGCCCGGGGGGTCATTCTGGCTTCTCCCCGAAGGAGAAGTACTGATCAG
>JAUIEE010000066.1 GCA_030428965.1 bacterium
GCTCAGGCTCATGCGATACAGGGCTCGGTCCCCCGTGTTCCAGGGGCGCTCCTCGGAGCGAGCGACGTCGAAACCCGGGGTCGAGAAGGGGCGTAGCTCCTTGGGGGGAGCCCCGCGGCAGGACAGGGCTGTCCACAGGAGGGCCGGTAGCCAGAGGGTTTTCATGACGCGAGCTCCCGTTCGTTGTCGCCGATCTGGACGAGGTGCCTGCGGGCATGGTGATCCAGGAGACCGATGTAGCCGTGCAGGTCGAGCCGATCGTCGCCCTCCAGGCGGGACATGCGGATCCGGTGCAGCGAGCCCTGTCCCGCGGGCATCGAGCGCAGGAGGCTCACCAGCTCGCCGTGCTGTTCGTGCAGCTGGCCGCGGATCTCGGTCAGGGAGATCAGGCCCCTCGGCGACATGTGGGGCGGGTGTGCCCAGGGCGAGCGATCCGTCGCCAGGAGGTCCAGGGCGGCCAGGCGGGGTGGGGCGGTGGGCCACGCGGCTCCCGCGGCGAGGCGGCTTCGGGACTTGTCTCGGATCTTGCGGATCAGCCGCAGGAGAAAGTGCTGGACGAGGCCCACGTGTTCGAGAATCTCGAGCAGGCTCCAGCGATCGGGCGACGGGCGCACTCGAAGCCACTCGGGCGCGAGTTCGGCATAGCTCTCCAGCTCGGCGAAGCTGCGGGCCAGGCGCTCTTCCAGATCCTTCGAGCTCGAGCGATAGAGCTCGGCCCAGGCCGCTCGCTGGTCAGGACCGGGGGGTGGCTGCAAGGAAGCGCCCGGGGGAGAGGTCTCGTACCCAGGGCTCGTCGACGGCTCGCCCCAAGAGGAGCCGCGCCGCGGTGCGACCCAGCTCGGGACCGCATCCGATCCCCGCGCCCCCCAGGCCAGCGACCCAGAACAGGCCTGGGAGATCCGGGTCGGCTCCGATGACGAAGCTTCCGTCGGAGGAGAACGTGCGCAGGCCGCACCAGCGATCCTGGGGTGGGCCGGAGGGAAACCCGGTCACGGCCTCCGCGGCGACGCTCGAGATGCGTCGTGGTTCGGCGGGATCGAGCTCGAGCCGATCCGGGTCGACGTCCGTTTGATCTCCGGCGCAGGCCAGCCAACCACCCCGCTCGGGGCGAACGTAGAAGCGGCCGTCGATGTGCCACAGGATGCTGCCCCCGGGATCGACCGTGGCCGTCGGTGCCGAGACCAACAGATGGCGTCGCGTGGGGCGAAAGCGCAGTCGCGATCCGACCTTCTCGGCCAAAGCGCCGGCCCAGGCGCCGCTGGCGAGGACGGTCGTCTTGGCCCGGATCTCGGTTCCGTCCGTGAGCGTCGCGCCGCGTACGACGCCGTCCTCCCGGAGCAGGCCGGAGACCTCGGCGTTCGTTTGCAGGTGAACCCCCTTCTCGCGCGCACCTTCGGCGAAAGCCGCCAGCAGCCGAGGAACCTGCACGCGACCGTCCCTGGGGAAGAAGGCGGCTCGGGTGACAGGCCGTCGATAGAACCCCAGGCGCTCCCGCACCTGGCTCGCCGTGAGGATCTCGTGCAGCACGCCGTCCGCCCGGGACAGGACGTCGTCGAAGGCCTCCTCGCTGGAGGCGTCGGCGATCAGGTAGAGCCCGCACTCCTCGACCAGGGGGCCGTCCGCGAAACCGGCGGGTGGGTTGCGCAGGAAGCGGGCCGAGCGTCGCTCCAGCTCCGAGGTGAGCGAGTCTTCGCCGAGCTCCTTGAGGATGCTCGCGTTCTGGGCGCTCGCGTGGGTGCCGAAGGCCGACTCCCGCTCGAGCACCAAGACCCTCTCGCCTCCCAGCTGCCCCAGATTCCAGGCCGTGGAGAGTCCGGCGATCCCACCTCCGACGATCAGCGTGTCGACCTGCATGGCCCTACTCTAGCAGGCCCGAGGGCCGCCCGCTCCGAGGCCGGACCTCGCGCGTGTCGCGCTCCATGGAGCGGCAGGCGCTCAGGTTGGATGCGCCCCGACTAGTTGCCCAGCGGAGCGCTGCCCTCGGGCAGCCCCAGCCAGCGGTGGACGATGCCCCGCAGGGTGGCCAGGGAGACGGCACCGTTCTCCAGGATCCGGTCGTGGAACTGCGGATAGGAAAAGCGCACTCCGAGCTCCCGGCGCGCCAGTTCGCGCAGGTTCAGGATCTCGCGCTGTCCGATCTTGTAGGCCAGGGCCTGGCCTGGCCAGGCGATGTAGCGGTCGATCTCGTTCTCGACGTTGTTGCGGGCGAGGAGCGTGTTCTCGTACAGGAATTCGATCGCCTGCTCCCGGGTCCATCCGAAGGCGTGCATCCCCGTGTCGACGACCAGGCGCGAGGCGCGCCAGGCGTCGAACGAGAGGACGCCCATGCGGTCCACGTCCGAGCTGTAGAGACCCATCTCGTCCGACAGGCGTTCGGTGTAGAGGGCCCAGCCTTCCACGAAGGCCGTGAAGCCGAGGTGGCGGCGGAAGGCGGGCAGTTCCGAGAGCTCCTGGGCGATGGCGATTTGCAGGTGGTGACCGGGAATCGCCTCGTGGTAGGCCAGGACTTCGGCCTCGTAGCGCGGGCGCGTTTCGGGGGCGAAGGTGTTGATGAAGTAGCGTCCGGGGCGCGATCCGTCCGGGGCCGGCTCGCGGTAGTACGCGATGGTGGAGTCCTTCTCCTCGTGGGCCGGGATGGGCACCACTTCACAGGGGGCCTGGGGCTGAATCCCGAAGTACTCGCCCATGCGATCCTGGGCCCGGAACAGAGCTTCGCTGGCCTTGGCCTGCACTTCGTCGCGGGAGTAGAAGTGCATGTCCGGGTCGTTGCGCAGGCGCTCCTGGATCAGCGCCACGTCGCGGGTGCCGAAGAGCTGGTAGCCCAGATCGGAAATCTCGCCGCGGATGCGCTCGACCTCAGCGAGCCCGAACTCGTGAATGGCCTGGGGATCGCACTCCTCGAGGGGCAGAGAGGTGTGCCTCCAGATGAGCTGGTGGTAGTCCGCGCCTCCGCCGGGCACGTGGATCAGCCCCGGGGCCTCGTTGCCGCGAGCGGTGGGCAGGATCTCCCGGGCCAGAAGATCGCGGTAGTTGGCCAGGGCCGGGTAGATGCCCTCGTCGACGGCCGTCAGGACCCCGAAGAGGAACTCGCCGCGCTCCTGGGGAGAGAGGGGGTCGTCCTCCGCCGGCAGCAAGAGCCGGGTGCCGATGGCGAGCCGCTCTCCGTCCTGGAGGTGGCGGTTGATCATGCGCAGCTCGCGTTGGCGCCGGGCGTCCCCCATGCGCTCGTGGGCGACCTCGGCGACGTTGCCGTCGGGGGGCAAGTCGATCCAGGTCCCTCCGCCGGTGGCGATCGCGACCAGCGGGCTGTCGAAGAAGGGAACGGCCAGAATCTCGTTCAGCTGATCGATGACCTTCTCGACGGCCTTGCGCGAGGACACGGCACCGCGCTTCTTGCCCGCCAGGAGGTTGTTGCCGATGTCCTGCATCCAGTGGTGCACGCGCCCCCAACGTTCGACCAGCTGGGCCCGCTCGCGCGCGGTCGAGATCGGCTGGATCGTCGTCAGGTTGAGGATCTGGACGTGGGGACCGGCCAGAGGATCGACGGTCCACTGGTCGATGTCGCTCTCGAGGGCCCCCAGCGCCTTTTGCAGCTCCTGGAGCAGGAGCTCGTGGGTGATGCGGTCCTCTTCGCTGAGCTCCTCCTCGCGGATGGCGCGCGTGCGGCGGGCGAACTCCTGGAGCTCCTGCTTGCGATCGGTCTTGTAGCGCAGATCGACGCGCGGGAGCTTGCCGTGGTAGCGCGGATCCTGGAGGTAGCTCGCCTCGATCGGGTGGGCTCGCAGATGAGCTTCCCAGACCGCACCGCACAGCTTCCCCAGGGCGTCCGACTCGACCCCGCTGGAAGCGCTCTGCCACAGGTCGAGCTCCTCGGGGGGCGGCGGGAAGGCGGTTTCGCAGCCGGCCAGGCCGGCGAGGAGGGGCGTGAGGAGCAGAAGGGAAGAGCGCAGTCGGTCCATGATGTGTCTGCCTGTCGAAGGTTGGTCCGGATTCTACTGTGCGGCGGGGCCGAGATCCCCGTTACCCCCCGAGTCTCTTGCAGAACTCGCGCGCAGGTCGAACACGCGGGCCAAGGCGCAGATCACGAGACTGTGGTCGACCTGGCCCGTTCGGATCCACTCCAAGACCTGATCCACCGGGTGAACCTCCACCCGAATGTCCTCTCCGGGGTCCTGATCCTGCTCTGCGGTGCGCTCGACGTCGGTTGCCAGCCAGTGGTGGCAGCGGTTGTCGTGGAAGGCCGGGTTGGGTTCGACCGCCCCCAGGTACGTCCAGGACGAGGCCGTGTAGCCGGTCTCCTCCCTCAGCTCACGGATGGCGGCCTGGGCCGATTCCTCGCCCGGGTCGATCACACCGCCGGGGATCTCGAGGGTCACGTGGGCGGTGCCGAAGCGGTACTGGCGTACCAGGACCAGCTCGCGCTCTCGGGTCAGGGCGACGACGTTCACCCAGTCGGGCGTCTCGAGGACCATTCTGCGCATCGAGGCCTCGGTGCGCGGGTTGACGAGCAGGTCGTAGCGCGCCCGAGCCACGAAGAGATCGGGCCCGGGCTCGCTCGAGAGCTTGGGCCAGGGGCGAGGGGCATCGGGCTGTGAGGATTGCGTCATGGCGCCAAGTGTAGGGGGGAAGCCCGGACCGGACGGCCGGCCGGCCCGGTAATCTCTGCGAATGGACAGGTCCAGCACCGATCCGGGGCGTCGCAGGCTCGAGGGCATCGCCGCCCTGGTCATGGTGCAGCTCTGCTTCGGGCTGTTTCCCCTGGCCGTGAAGATGGTGCACGGGGAAGAGGCCACGGGCCTCTCGCCACGCGCCCTCTCCGCCTGGCGCATCGCCTTCGGTGGCGTTTCCCTGTTCACCCTGGCCCTGGTGCTGCACGGACCGCGCATCTGGCCCGCGCGCCGGGACCTCTCTCGCCTGGCCCTGTGCGCCTTCTTCGGAGTCGTCGTCAATCAGCTCCTCGCCCTCGAAGGCATGGTGCGCTCGACGGTGACCAACGCCGGGCTCCTGATGACCCTGATCCCGGTCTTCACCTACGGGCTGGCCGTGCTCGTGCGCCAGGAGAAGCCGCGCCTCCAGCGCACGCTGGGGATCGCCGTGGCGATGGTCGGCGCCTCCCTGCTGATCCTTCGGGACCGCGGAACCGCCGAGCTGTCGGGGCGACACCTCGTGGGCAACTTCCTGATCGTGTCCAACTGCCTCTCCTACGCCGGCTACCTGATCCTGGCCGGTCCTCTGCTGGGGCGCATGCCCCCTCTGGTCGTGATCGCCTGGGTCTTCGTGCTCTCCTTCCTCGCCTTGCCCCTGATCACCTGGGGAGAAGAGCTTCTGCCGGCCGAGCCGACCGCGTCCATGTGGGCCTGGCTGACCTTCATCCTGCTCTTCCCCACCTCGCTCGCCTACTTCCTCAACACCTACGCCCTGGCCCGCGTGTCGGCCTCCACCACGGCGGTCTTCATCTACCTGCAACCCCTCGTCGCCGGTGCCGCCGGGGTGTTCGTGTTGAAGGAGACCCTGGGGATCACCGCGCTCCTGGCGGCGATCCTCCTGTTCCTCGGGATCGGCCTCGTCGTGCTGAGGCCTTCGGGTCGTAACCGTTCTAGTGCGCCGGCCTGGGACGAGCCTGCGCCACAGGTTCGATCCAGCGACGAGCCGGTCGCGTGATCCACTCCGCCAGGAAGCGGCGGTGCTCCTCGGTGTCGGGATAGGCCTCGTCCTCTCCGTACGGGTAGGCGCTCATGCCGTGGAAGGGCAGGGGCTCCACGTAGAGGGCCTCGTGGGTGTTGGGGTCGCGATCCTTCGCCCAGCCGTCCAGGTAGACCAGGAAGTCGCGCTTCCAGCCCGGCTTGGGAGCGGGCAGGTGGCGAGCATCGAAGCGCACGGTCAGGGCGTCGCCCGAGCCCATGATGCAGTACCGGTCGTCGACCTCTCCGAGCAGAGGTAGCACGTCACCGAAGCGCGTGTAGAGACCGGGGTGCTGGTTCCAGCGCGGTTCGGACTCCAGCTCATCCCAGTCGAACCACTCCAGGGCCTGGTTGCCGTGCAGCAGCAGGCCACGGCTGAAGCCTCGCTCCCAGAGCTCCGCCTGCGCGGGCTCGAGGGAGGTGACCCCCAGGGGCGCATCGTCCTCGTCGACGGCGAGGCGGATCGAGTCCCAGTAGAGGCGCAGGGTCGTGAAGACCCGCACGCGGGGATCCTCGCGGTCGAGGATCTCGCTGACGTCGACCACCATCGTCTTGAGCTTGCCCGCGGGGAAGCCGATGGGCGGCTCGCAGGTTCTCCAGCCGCCTTCTCCGTCGGGCACCTGCAGGAGGGGAGGCACGAAGGAGATGGTCGGGTGATGGGCGCTGGCCATGTTGACGCTGGCGTCGGTCCAGTAGAGCCAGCCCGTCAGCAGCAGGCGCAGCTTGCCGGCGTCGCGCGTTCGTTCCGGATCGAAGGAGAGCTCGAGGAAGTGCGGATCGGTGAGCCCCAGAAACTGACCGCGGTAGGGGACGAAGGGCATGGCCAGCTCTTCGTCGGGGTGGGCCAGGGCCGCCGTCCAGTCCTTGCCGTCGCTGCCGACGGCCCGCTCGGGCGAGAGCGGGGCGCGCACGGTGTGGGTGTGGGCCTCGGGGAACGGCGGGAAGGAGAAGCGTTCGTTGGGGTAGATCTCGACCTCGGCCGGATGGTCGACCACGTCGAGGCGGATCCGGTCCAGGTAGGTGACCTCGCGCAGTTCCTCGGTGAACTGCATCTCGAAGAAACCGTCCTTGGGGACCATTTGATCTCCGCGCACGAGCACGTACTCGTCATGATCGGGGGGGACGAGCATGCCGGGTCCCATCGGTAGACCCAGGGGCGTGATGCCGAGCACGTCGCTGACGAACTCGTAGGTCTCGCCGTTCCACGTGTAGAGAAAGGGGCAGGAGCCGATCAGACCCTCGCGCTGACGCACGCGGTAGGTCTCGCCGGCGGGCAGATCGAGGACGTTCTGGATGACCCCGTTGGGCCAGGTGATGCGCAGCAGGTCGAGCTTGTCCGCGCCCCCCAATCCGACGATCAGGGGCTCCCCGCGCCAGTAGATGCGGCGATAGATTTCCCTCGCGCGCAGCTCGACGATCGCACCGACGCCGCGCTCGTTGTCCTTGATCCCGGCCAGCCGCAGGCCGAGCCCCTGGCCGCTTCCCTCGCGTCGGGCGACCTTCAGCTTGCCTTCCTCGACGGAGACGAGATCGAGGTCCAGGTCGCCGTCGAGGTCGAAGGTCCACAGCTGGTCGGGCCGGCTCGCCGTGAGCTCCTGCGAGGTGCGTACCTCCATGCCTACCGCCAGGAGGGCGCGGGTCGCGCTGCCCTCGACCTGCACGAGATCCACCGCGCCGTCCCCATCCCAGTCCGTCAGGCTCGCCCCCGGGGCGAGCGGCGTCGCTCCCAGTTCGGTGGGAGCGCTCCAGCCTCCCCCCGCGCTGCGGGTGGCGCCGAGGAGCGTGGTGCCGGCTGCGAGCAGGTCCGGCTGACCGTCGGCGTCGATGTCTTCGGGCCACAGGCGGGCCTTGTCGAGGAGCTCGGCCGGGAGCTCGGCGCTGGCCAGGCGGAAACGGCCGGAGCGCTCGTTGCTCCAGAGCTCGACCTGGCCCTCGAGCTGGAGGAGGTAGTCCACGTCGTTGTCCGAGTCGAAGTCCTCCGCGATCATCGCAAGGACCCTGCGGGCCGGGGCCACGGGAGATTCGATGGAGGTGAAGCTCCCTTCGAACTCTCCGGCACCGTCGTTGCGCAACAGACGCAGCCCTTCGTCCATTCCCACGAACAGATCCAGGTCTCCCTCGTGGTCGAAGTCGCTTGCCAGCAGGGCCGGGTTCTCGGGCAGCCCGCCGAGCACAGGTCGGTCCCAGGCCCACCACTCCCGTGGCCAGGGGGCCCACGGTTCTTCGCCCTCTTCGGAAGGCGGCTCCGGTGCCGCGCGATCCTGCTCTTCCTGCCCGCATTGCAGGATGCGCAGTTCGGTTCCCTCGGCGCGCGTGAGCCCGTAGACGAGGTCGAGGTCGCCGTCGTTCTCGAGGTCCAGGGCCAGCAGGGGGCGCGCCCCCGGAGCTGCGAGGATGGAGTGGGAGACCCAGCTGCCTGCGGGGGTCCTGAGGGCGAGGGCGATGCCGCCGGGCTCGGCATGGAAGAGCGCCGCTTGCGGTGCGGGGATGCGGTCGACGAGGGGGACAGGCACGTTCTTTTCGATCGGGGGGCCCGCGGGAAGGGCGGCGAAGACTGCGGGTCCTTCGATCGCGAGCTTCCCGTCGACCTGGGTCAGGGCCGGAGTCGTACGCGGGCTCGCGAAGGAGAAGGGGACACGGTCGCTCGGCTCGACTTCCCCGAAGCTGCCTCGATCGACCTCCTGCTGGTTGGGCGTGCCCAGGCGCTCGTGCAGCCTCTGGTATTCGGCCAGGTACTCGCTGGCCTCCTCTCCGCGACCGGTCACGCGCAGGAGGTTGCTGTAGCGGTACAGGCTGGACACGCGCCAGCTGCCGGCCACGTCTTCGCTGATGGCGACCAGCTGTTCGTAGTGTTCTTCGGCCTCCTCGACCCTGTCCAGGTCGCTCAACATGCTGGCCAGGGCCAGGTGGGTCGGATAGTCGTCGGGCACCAGTTCGTGGATACGCTGGACGTAGGGCAGGGCAGCGTCGAAGTCGCCGGTGCTCTTGTGCAGCCGGAACTGTGCCCACAGGACATAGGGGTCGTCGGGAGCCACGCGGGCCGCGCGCTCGACGAAGGGGCGAGCCGCCTCCGGCTTGCCGTCCGCGAACTCGATGTTGGCGGCTCGAATCAGGTCCTCGACCGCTGCATCTCCCGCGGTGACGAGGGGCTGCATGGCCTGACGGGCGTCCTTGTGCTTGTCGTCCAGGAACAGAGCCGCGGCGCGGTCCCGGGCGAGCACGTCGTCCACGCTCACGGCCTTGGAAGGTTCGCTGCATCCGGTTCCCAGGGCGAGGAGTCCGGCCGTGAAGGCCCGGAGCCAGGGCGTGCGAGGGGCGGGGCGAAGTCGACGGAGGGTTCGCTGGACGTTCATGGGCCTATAGAGAACACAGGGGAACCGGGGGTTCCAAGCTTCGGGCGCGCTTCTGCCCTACACTCTACGGCCACCGTCAGCCTTCCGATCTACCAGGTCCCACAGGGTCGATCTCTTACGGCTCCGTGTCCTGACCCCGACAGAAGACTCACCTGGCCTCGGCGGCCGGACGGGACACGATTCTGCGCGGACCTCCTCAAGGAAGATCCGACCAAAGATTAGGATCCGCCGGTCCCGGGGCCGAACCTCTTGGCGGTCCCCGGCCTGTCCCCGGAGCCCTTCCTCTCCTTCCCTCTCTCCGCGAGCCCCCATGTCGACCGCGACCGAGACCACGCCCCAAGCGCCTCGCTTGGCCGGCATCCCCCCCGAGAAACGACGTGCCCTCGTCGTCGGAGCCAGCTCCGGCATGGGCGCGGCCCTGGTGCGTCAGCTGGCGGGCGAGGGCTACCGGGTCTGCGCCCTGGCTCGCCGATCGGAGGAGCTCGAGGCCCTGCGGGAGAGCTGCGCGCCTCTGGCCGCCGCCACGGGGGGGCAGGTGAGCGTGCGCACCCACGACGTGACCGACACGGCCGCGATCCCCGCCCTGTTCGAGGAGATCGTGCGCGAGCTCGGGGGATTGGACCTGATCGTCTATGCGGCCGGCATCATGCCCGCCGTTGGCGAGCAGGAGTTCGACACCCGGAAGGACGTGGACATGCTGCGCGTGAACACCGAGGGCTGCGTGGCCTGGTGCAACCCGGCGGCCGAGCTGTTCCAGACCCAGCGCGAGGGGACCATCGTCGGTATCTCCTCGATCGCCGGCGATCGAGGGCGAAAGGGCAACCCGGTCTACTGCACCAGCAAGGCCGCGATGAACACCTACCTGGAGGCCCTGCGCAACCGGCTGGGGGACTACGACGTTCACGTCTGCACCATCCGTCCCGGGTTCGTCGACACGAAGATGACCCAGGGCATGGACGGGTTGTTCTGGTTGATCAGCCCCGAGGAAGCTTCCAAGGCGATCCTCGGAGCGGCTCGCAACCGGGTCAACGTGCGCTACGTGCCGTTGCGCTGGATGTGGGTCGGCCTCGTCCTGCGCCTGATCCCCTCGTTCGTCTTCCGTCGCCTGAGCATCTGATCACCATGGCCGAGGGCTCCGTTCCGGGAGAAGTGCTGGCGCAGCGACGAAGCTACGAGTTCGTCGAGGCCTGGGGCATGGCGGCCGGGGCCCACTCCCGCGTGCTGCGTCCGCGCAACGTGGAGGAGATTCGCGCCTCGCTCGAGATGGCCCGTCGCGAGTCCGTGCCCCTGGGACTGCGGGGAACCGGCAACAGCTACGGCGACGCCAGCGTCAACGGGCAAGGTCTCGTGCTCGACATCCGTCGCATGAACCGCATCCTTGCCTTCGACGAGGAGCAGGGGATCGCCGAGGTCGAGTCGGGCACGACCGTGCGAGACCTCTGGAAGCACATCTTGCCCAAGGGCTACTGGCCCCAGGTCGTCTCAGGGACGTCCTTCCCGACCCTGGCGGGGGCGGCCGCCATGAACATCCACGGCAAGAACAACTTCGCCGTCGGACCGATCGGCGAGGCCATCCGTGAGTTCGACATCGTGCTTCCGAACGGCGAGCTGCGCACCTGTCGGCGGGATCAGCACTCCGACCTCTTCCATGCCGCCATCGGCGGTTTCGGCATGCTCGGCGTGATCAGCCGCCTGGTGCTCCAGACCAAGCGCGTCCACGGGGGCTACCTCAACGTGCACGCCTTCGCGAACCACGACCTCGCGGAGATGATGGAGTACATGCAGGCGCACCGCGGGGTGGCCGACTACCTGGTGGGCTGGATCGACTGCTTCGCGGGGGGAGACGGGCTCGGACGCGGACTCGTCCACGACGGGCGCTACCTGGCGCCGGGGGAGGATCCGGACCCCGAGACGACCCTGACGGCGGCCTACCAGGAGCTGGGCCCGAACATCTTCGGCGTGATCCCCAAGTCCGAGCTCTGGCGTCCGATGCGCCTCTTGAACAACGACTGGGGGCTGCGCTTCATCAACACGGTCAAGTACTGGATGGGGCGCCTGGAGGGCATGGGGCCCCCGAAGCCCTGGACCCACGCCGAGTTCTCCTTCCTGCTCGACTACGTTCCCAACTGGAAGTGGTCCTACGGCCGCAAGCACGGGCACGGGCTGATCCAGTTCCAGACCTTCGTGCCCCACGAAGCGGCCCACGAGGTCTACACGGACATCCTGCGTCGCTGCCAGCGTGCGCGCATCGTGCCCTACCTCGGCGTCTTCAAGCGCCATCGGCCCGACCCCTTCTGGCTGACCCACGCGGTGGACGGATGGAGTTTCGCCATGGACTTCAAGGTCACCCCCGCGCGGCGCGAGGCCCTGTGGAAGCACTGCCACGAACTGACCGAGCTCGTGCTCGATGCCGGAGGCAAGTTCTACTTCGCCAAGGACCTCGTGCTGCGTCCCGAGGACGTCGTGCGCATGTACCCCGAGGACAAGCTCGAGGCCTTCCTGAAGCTCAAGGCCGAGCTCGATCCCGAAGAGCGTCTCCAGACCGACCTGTGGCGTCGGGTCTTCGGGCCCTTGCGCGACAGGGCCCGGGCTTCGTGAAGCGACCTCTCAAAAGGAACAGTAGGCTCGCTCGGCCGGAATCTGGACCAGGCGGTCCTCCTCCGCGATCCAGGCGCTGAGCTGGCGGCCCCAGACGCAGCCCGTGTCGAGTCCGAGCACGGAGTCGGACTGCACCAGGCCGCGCATGGACCAGTGCCCGAACACGACCCGGCGCCGGCCGTGCTGTCGGGGGTCGTAGAAGGCATCCCAGGGTTGGAACGGGGCGGGGGGCGTCGTTCGGTCCTCCTCGCTCAGGTTGCCCTCGGGATCGCAGTAGCGCACGCGGCAGGCGAACAGAGCATCCTCGTCGGGGGCCATGGGGTCGGCCCCGGCGAGCTGCCGAACCGGGTCTTTCCAGCGGGGGTTCAGCCCCGCGTGGACCAGGTAGAGATCGTCCCAGGCGCGCACGAACGGCCGCGCCGCGAGCCAATCGAGGAGCTCGCGACGGTCGGACGCGTCGAGGACTTCGGCCAGGGTGTCGCGCTTTCCCGGCTCGCGCAGCCCGACCGCGGCGTGCAACAGGTGCAGATCGTGGTTGCCCAGCACACCGCCGAAGTCCAGGTCCCTGGCGAGCCGCAGGGTGCCCAGGGAATCGGGACCTCGGTTGACGAGATCCCCGACCGGATGCACCTCGTCCGCGGCGGGGTCGAAGTCGAGCGCTTCGAGCAGGCGCTCGAGCTCGACCCGACATCCCTGGACATCCCCGACGAAGATCCTTCTCATGGGCAGCGGGGGGAGTCGAGGTCACCGATGGGAATGGAGCTACGTACGGCGACGATCCAGGACCTGGAGCTCCTGAGGGCCTGGGACTCCGAGCCCCACGTTCGAGCCATGGATCCCGATGGGGACTGGCAGTGGGAGAGCGAGCTCCGACGTTCTCCTGCCTGGCGCGAGCAGCTCATGGTCTGGGTCGAGGGGAGGCCCCTGGGCTTCCTGCAGATTATCGACGCCGCCCAGGAGGAAAGCCACTACTGGGGTGCCGTGGACCCGGGCCTGCGGGCGATCGATCTGTGGATCGGAGACGCGGCCGATCTGCGACGGGGGTACGGAACCCGCATGATGCGCCTGGCCCTGGAGCGCTGTTTCCGTGATCCCGAGGTCGTGGGCGTGCTCGTGGATCCGCTGCCTTCCAACGAACGCGCCTGCCGTTTCTACGAGAGCCTGGGGTTCGTCTTCGTGGACGAGCGCGTGCTCGGTGGTGACGAGGCTCGCGTCTACCGCTTCGATCGGTCGTCCTGGTCGGGTGCCGGGGGGGAAGAAGCTCCTTCCCACGGCTAGACAAGCCGCTGGGGCCGGTCGAAGATGGCTCCCATGGCGTTCCGGCAGGCGAACGGACTCTTGGTGCTGGGCCTGATCGTCCTGACCGGGCTCGGTTCGGGGGCGATCTACTACCGCTACAAGCAGCCCCAGCTCAAAGCTGCCATGGAGAAGGAGCTGTCCGAGGCCCCGACCACCCTCGAGGGGCGGCTCTCCCTGTGGCACGAGACGGCGGCGCCCATGATCCACCACCGCCTGACCCAGGTCGCGCGGCTCTCGGACGAGCTGCCGTGGCTGGTGACCCACGCCGTCGAGCGAGCCGAGGGCGATCCCGAGATCTGGGGCCTCGACGTGGCCCGGCTGCCCCGGGAGCTCTCCCGCCTCGACGGGCTGACCGTGATCGTCGATCTGCCGGCCCCCGAGCTCCTGGGCCACGCGCCCCTGGTCGGCGACGCCACCCGTCACGTACCCGTCTACGGGGCCGATGAGACGGTGCAGGACCCCGGGCGGCGCCTCTCCGAGCTGGCCCTGTGGTTCCTGGAAGGCCTGCCGGACGCCCTCGAACGCGACATCGACGGGTCGGCCCTGGAGATCCGGGTCGCAGGCAGCTCCCCAAGGTAGCTCAATCCAGAGGGGCCTCCGGTCGATGGAAGGGGGAGCGCGACCGTGCGCTCGCTTCCCCTCATGCTGCGCTACCTGCGAGCCCTTCCGTTCCTCGCCCTCCTCCTGGCGGCCCTCGAGACCTACTGGGTCCGCCGCGAGTTCGCCTACCGCCCCGCGGAAACGTGGCTCTTCCCCCAGGTCCTCTTGCTGTGGGGGGCCCTCGGTCTGGTCGTCTGTCCGCCGGCCTACGTGACCGGCGAATTGCTGCGCAAGGGAGGCGAGGGGCCGCCGCGATCGGCGACCTGGCGCGCGGCGATCCACCTGGGTCTATGGATGCTGGCCCCCGTCGCGGCCCACATGATCCTGGATCGTTACACGGGCATCGGGGGAAACCTGAGGGCTCTGCTCAGTGCCCGACCCTGGATCGAGCTGAGCGGCCTGCTCCTCGCCTTCCTCGCGGTCGGCCTGGTCGCGTACCGCTTCCTCCTGCGTCTCGCGCCCGGTCGTGTCGCCCTGGCGACCGCTGCCACGGCCCTGTTCGTGGGAGGGCTCTCGAGCCTGGTTTCCGGCCGAGGGGCTGAGCCCACGACCGCGCGTGCCGACCGGGATCGACCCAACCTCCTGCTCCTCGTCTGGGACACGTGTCGCTCCGACCGGCTCGGGTCCTACGGCTACGGCCGCGGGACCACTCCGGCCCTCGATCGTCTGGCGCAGGACGCCCACGTCTTCGAGACCGCTCGCTCGGTGGCCATCTTCACGTTCACCTCCCACCTGACCCTGCTGACCGGCGTCCATCCTTCCGTGCACGGCGGCCGCCTGCACTGGTTGCGCTACCAGCCGCACCGCGCCGAATCCGTGGCCGAGCTGCTGCGGCGCGAGGGCTATCGCACCGCGGGTTTCGTCGGTACGGACGTGTTGGCCGGTCATACCGGGATCCGCCACGGGTTCGAGGTGTACGACGATCGCACCGATCCCGCGCTGTGCGAGACCCACGCCTGGGAGATGATCCACGACGTGCAGTCCGTCCTCGCGGCGCGCATCCCCGCGCTGCGCAACAACGGTCGTCCCCACTGGTTCCAGGACTTCCAGCGGCCAGCGGAGGAGGTGCTCGCGCGCGCCCAGGAGTGGATCGAAGAGGACGACCCGCGTCCCTGGTTCTGCTTCGTGAACCTGTACGACGTGCACTGGCCCTACCTGCCCGACGAGAGCTCCCACGAAGCTCTCGTCAGGCCCTACGACGGGCCCTTGGACGGCTTCCTGTTTCGCAGCGATGCCTGGCAAAAGGGCTACAAGCCGAACCTGGAGGACCGCGCCCACGTGTCGGACCTCTACGACGCCGAGCTGCTCGAGCTCGATCGAACGGTGGAGGAGTTCCTGGGGAGCGTCGATCTGGACGCCACGGCCGTGCTACTCACCTCCGACCACGGAGAGGCCTTCGGGGACGAAGGGCGCTGGAAGCACGAGGACATCCTCGAGAATCAGGTGCGCGTGCCCATGATCCTGCGACCTCCCGGAGGATTGGCCCAGGCCAGCGTGCACCGGACGCCGGTGTCGGGGGTGGACGTCGCACCCACCTTGCTCGGGCTGGCGGGGCTGCCCGTCCCCGAGCACGTGCAGGGACGGGACCTCTCGACCCTGGAGCCGGACCCCGAGCGGCCGATCCTGGTCGAGAACCGGGACAACGAGGATCCCCGCGAGCTGGCCTTCGCCCTCTACCGAGGCCCCTGGAAGCTGGTCCGGCGAGAGGTGGGGGACGTAGTCAGCCACGAGCTGTTCGACCTGCGACGAGACCCGCTCGGCGTGGTCGACCGGGGGCCCCAGAACCTCGACCTGCTCGAGGAGCTGCGGCTTGAGATCGAGGCCATCCGGGCCCTGAGCGGTGACGACGGGCTCAAGGTGGATGCCATGCAAGGCGAGCGCCTGGACGTGCTGAGGGCCCTGGGGTACGCCCAGTAACCTGAAAGCAGGCTTCGGACCTTGTCCCCGGGCCGTCCAGCGACTACAACTCTCCGCTCGGTTTCGCGACCGGAGAACCCCATGGCCCACTCACAGATGAAAGCCGGCGGACCCACCCGCGGACGCAAGCGCGTGCGCAAGATCGGGATGGGATCCGGAAAGGCCGTCGCCAAGGCGAAGGCTGCCCAGAAGAAGGGCAAGCGCGGTTAGACCCCGGGCCCGC
>JAUIEE010000549.1 GCA_030428965.1 bacterium
GGCATCGAGAAACCACGCGTAGCGCCGCTGCACGAGAACGACGGCGCCGAACACCCGGCGCTTCCCGCCAATACGCCCTTCGCGCTGCTGGGTGCCTCGTCGGTTACCTGGCGTGAGACCAAGCCCCAGGGGCCCGATCCCTTCAACCAGCCGCTGGTCGGCTATCGCTGGCTGCATCAGGGGACCGACACGGCGCTCTACGAAGACGACGACATCTTCGCGCTGCGCCTCCTGGCCTTCGACCAGGACACCGACCTCAGCATGTCCCATGGGTACTACCCCGAGTACTGGTCCTACGGTCGTCAGCGAACGCGCATCCTGGGAGAGATTCCTCTGCGCAGGGAGCAGGATCCCGCGGACACGTCGTTCCTGGTCAAGATTCCGGCCGACACGCCCTTCACCTTCCAGGCCCTGGACGAGGCCGGCCGAACCCTGTTCGCGTCACAGACCTGGCACAGCCTTCGTCCGGGGGAGATGCGCACCTGCGGAGGCTGCCACGCCCACTCGCTGGATCCGGTGCCCTTCGAAGAGACCCTTGCCGGCGCAGCGAGCTACGCCCCTGTGGATCTGGCCCGATCGACCCCGTGGCTCGAGATCGACGAGGCTTCCGGTCGATCGCGCTTCGTCCAGCGCCCGGAACGATCCGTCTCCGTGGAGTACCTGCGCGACGTCCGCCCGATCCTGAGGGAGAAGTGTGCCCCCTGCCACAACCCTGATCCTCCGGCGCCCCTGGACTTCGAGCGGGTCAAGCGTTTGCGCTTCGATGCGGATCCGGAGCTCTTCTACCACGGTTGGCGCAAGTGGCCCGGCACCTACTTTCGGCTGGCGCGGGACAGCGCCTCGCTGTTCGGGATTCCCGCGGTCAATCCCTACATGGGCTGGTTCTTGCCCCAGGCCACGCGCTACGTGCGTCCGTTCCAGTCCCGCCAGTCGCTCTTGGCCTGGAAGCTGTACGGCGAGAGGCTCGACGGACGGACCAACGCCGAGCGGCCGACCGAAGCGGTCCCGGGAGATGCCGTCACCCTGCCGCCCGGAACGAACTGGCGCAGCGTGGACCTGGACTACGGCGGGCCGCCCATGCCGCCGCACTGGCCCGCGGTCGAAGAGCTGTCCGAGGCCGAGCGTTTGACGATCGTTCGCTGGATCGACCTGGGCATGCCGATCCATCTCCGCCCGCAGCACCCCGACCACGGGCGTGGCTACTTTGCCGACGACCTGCGTCCGGTCCTGAGCCTCGCGCCCAGCGTGGGGGCCGCGCGCAAGGGGCCCGTGAGCGAGATCTCGGTCGGCGCCTACGACCTGGAGAGCGGCCTTCGGCGCCACTCCCTCAGCGTGACCCTGGACGTCGCCGTGGGGGGCGTCGCTCCCGGGGAGAACCTGGCCCAGGGGCACGTGATCCGCAACGGAGAGATCCGTTCCATTGCCCTACCTGCGCCCATCGATCTCGCGCGCCGTCGAGCCACCCTCACGGTGCGCGTCACCGATCGCGCGGGGCACGTGAGCGAGCTCGTGCGCAGCTACCGGCGCTGAGGGGCCGTTCGTCAGCCCGTCCGAGGAGTCCGAACGGGAGGCCGAGACCTCCCGTTCGGACGAGGACTCCTAGCGAACGATGCCGCCGAAGCCGGACTTCTCGAGGGCGGCGGCCAGCAGCTTGGGATCGCAGGCGCCTTCGCACTGGATCGTCGCGGTCTTCGCGTCGAAGTCCACGTCCACCTTCTCGACACCAGGGACGGAGGCGAGTGCAGACTGCACGCGCGGGGGGCAGCCAACGGCGCACGTCATACCGGACACGTCGATCGTCACGGTCTCGGGACCCTGCACCTCGGCCGTGGTCGACTTGCACGCCGTGACGGAGAAGGTGCCAAGCCCAAGCAGGATAGTCAGAAGGTACTTCATGTTCTTGTCTGTTCGAGGGAGCGAAACTGGGGGCGCGCCACGATGTCCGTGGTCCCCGCGTGACCGAACGAGGGTAGCGCCCGACGGCTGCCGGGCACAAGCCGCGGTCGCGGGCCCCGAGGGGCCCCTTACGCGGACCTCACGGGTGGGCTGGGTACATCCCCTCGGAGCCGCCTACCCCCGGGACGGAATCGCGGGCACGCCCGTCCCCCGCGGGAGTCCCCGAACTGGGACATCCAAGTGCTCCTCTCCCCCTTCGATCCAGCTCTCCCAAAGTCGACCACTTGCCGCTCAAGGCCGCTTGGAAATCGCCCGACAGCATCTGGATGTCTGCGCCTCAGCCCTCCCGTACGGCTCCCCCGTGCCCTCTTTGCCGGGGGACCCGGGCGACGATCGCCCACACCGGTTCCTTCTTCCTGCAGGGCCTGCGCCTGGATCAGGACACGCTCGTCTGTGACGCCTGCGGCCTGACCTACGAGAGCGCGCACCCCGACCAGGACTGGCTCTCCCTCTACGGCAGCGTCTGGAAGCGAAGCCCCGCTCCGTCCGCGCGTCACACGGCCCTCTACGCCAACGACGGGCACCTCTTGGGTCCGGGGAACGGCCGGCGCGCCTTCGACGTGGGCTGCGACAGCGGACACCTGCTCGACGTGCTCCAGGCCCAGGGCTGGGTCACCGCGGGCTGCGAGCCGGACACGACGGCCGCTCTCCTCGCCCGCAAAAAGGGACACGAG
>JAUIEE010000550.1 GCA_030428965.1 bacterium
CTTCATCGTCAACGACTCGCCGCTCGCCGGCACCGAGGGCGACAAGGTCACGAGCCGCATGATCCGCGACCGCCTGATGAAGGAGGCCGAGGGCAACGTCGCCGGTGCGTACGTGCGGGCCCTCTCCCCCAGCGGTCTGGCTCCCCAGGAGGGCGTGCTGTGGGGCCTGGATCGCCAGCCCCTGACGGTGACCCAGGGAGACAAACGCTGGGCCGTGGAGCTGCGCCACGAGCAGTATCCGATGCCCTTCTCCATCCAGCTGGACAAGTTCACCAAGGAAGATCACCCGCGCATGGCCATGGCCAAGTCGTTCGAGAGCGACGTCACCGTGGGGGAGGCCGGGACCTCCCGGGAGGTCAAGATCTCGATGAACGAGCCGCTGCGTGACGGAGGCCTCGTCCTGTACCAGGCCTCGTGGGGGCCCTCCAACGCGAGGCCCGGGGACCCCCTGTTCTCGACCCTGGCCGTGGTGCGCAACCCCGCCGACCAGTGGCCCGAATGGTCGTGTTGGATCATTGCCATCGGGCTACTCATGCACTTCGTCCGGAAGCTGAATCGCTACGTGCGCGTGGAGAGGAAAGCACTATGAAGGCCTTCTCGCATCTCGTCCTGGCCTGCAGCCTTTCCCTGGTCACGGGCGCTTCGGTCGCTGCCCAGGAAGAGGCTCTGCCGCGTCGGAGCCAGCCCTGGCCCGCCGAAGTGGTCGACCTGGCCGAACACCTGGCGATCCAGGACGGCGGTCGGATCAAGCCTCTGGATACCTACGCTGGCTTCACGATGCTGCGGCTGAACGGCAAGCGCCGCTTGCGGTTCGAGAGCGGAGAGACCCTCTCGCCGGTCGAGTGGCTGCTCGACGTGCTGTTCTTCCCCGATCAAGCCGCGGACTATCCGGTGTTCGTGGTGGACAACATCGCGGCCGTGGAAGCGGCGGGGATCCCGACGACGGGCAAGGAGAAGCGCGATCGCTACAGCTTCCGCGAGCTGAGCCCCGGCATTCAGCGTCTGTTCGAGCTCGCCCACGAGTACGGCTCGATCGAGCAGAAGGAGCGCACGAACGTTCAGCAGCAGGTCTACGTGCTGGCGAGCAACGTCAATTCCTACATCCAGATCACGGGCCACATGGACTTCGGGCGAATCCAGCTGCCCGTTCCTCCGGGAGACGGACTGCGGGAGATCTTCGGTGACCGGCGGGAAGTGCCCTTCCACGAAGCGCTCGGAGCGACCACGCAGCTGTGGCGCCTCTACGAGAAGCTCTCGGACGAAGACGCCTTCGGAGGTGCCCAGGAGCTCTCCGGCCTCACGGCCCTGCTCAAGGGGATGTCCGAGCTGGCTGGAAGGACCGAGGCCGTGGCCCTCTTGCCTCCGACGAGCTCGGACGTGGAAGCGGAGCCGGAATGGCTGACCCCTTCCGACCTCTTCTCCCGCGGTCTGGATGGAGAGCCCCTGGCCCAGGAGCACCTGGCCATGCTGGCCAGCCTGGAAGGCATGATCGCCGCCGGGGACGACCTGCAGGCCTTCAAGGGCTCCCTGACCAGGTTCCACGAGCTCAATTCCGAGCTGGCGGGACGGCGAGGGGAGTACGGGGCGATCGGCATGGAGGTCAAGTACTACGACTTCGACCTCATCTATCGCGGTCTGCTCTTGTTCGTGCTGGCGTTCCTGCTCGTGGCCTTCATGTGGCTCCGGCCCCGGAGTACCTGGCTCTACGTGTGCGGCTGGGCGGCCTGCAGTCTGGGCACCCTGCTCCTGGTGGGTGCCATCGTGATGCGTTGCGTCATCCGGAGTCGGCCTCCCATCACCGGACTGTACGACACCCTGATCTTCGTGACTGCGGTCGGAGTCCTCGTGGCCCTCTTCCTCGAGAAGGTGAACCGGCAGCGCCTCGCCCTTTCCGCCGCGGCCATCCTGGGCACGGTGGGCCTGTTTGCGTCGATCCGCTACGAGGTTCTGGACAAGCAGGACACGATGCCTTCCCTGGTCGCGGTGCTGGACACCAACTTCTGGCTGGCGACCCACGTGACCACGATCAACATGGGCTACGCCGCCGGGATGCTGGCTGCCTTGATGTCGAGCCTGTACTTGATCGCCAAGACCTTCCGCCTCAAGAGGCAGGACCGAGGCTTCTACCGCAGCCTCGCACGCATGTCCTACGGCGTGCTCTGCTTCGGGGTCCTGTTCTCCTTGGTCGGTACGATCCTGGGGGGCATCTGGGCCAACGACAGCTGGGGGCGCTTCTGGGGATGGGACCCCAAGGAGAACGGCGCTCTCCTGATCGTGATCTCCCAGGTGGCGATCCTGCACGCCCGCATGGGCGGATACCTCAAGGAGTTCGGCCTCTCCATGGCCATGGCGGCCAGCGGGACGATCGTGGCCTTTTCCTGGTTCGGTGTGAACCTGCTCGGGGTCGGGCTTCACAGCTACGGCTTCACCAGCGGCATCCATGCGGCTCTGTGGACCTACTACGGAATCCAGGGCGGTATCGTCCTCCTCGGTGGCCTCAGCTGGGTGATCGAGCGCTCGGCCCTGGCCCAGGCCAAGGAGATGGCCGCTGCCAAGGAGCAGGCCGCCCAGGCGGCCCCTGAGGCCTCCTAGAAGCCGTCTTCTGCCCCTGTTCGGGGCAGCGTAGAAAA
>JAUIEE010000067.1 GCA_030428965.1 bacterium
CCCACTCGGACAGGGCAGCGCGAACGCGGTGGGAATGGCCATGGCGGAGAGGTTCCTGGCAGGGCGCTTCAACACGCCCAACATCCAGGTCACCGATCACTTCACCTACGCCCTGGTTTCCGATGGAGACCTGATGGAGGGGCTCTCGGCCGAGGCGGCCTCCCTGGCCGGACACCTCGGGCTGGGCAAGCTCATCTACCTGTACGATTCGAACGACATCTCCCTCGACGGCCCCTGCTCGCTGCACTTCTCCGAGGACGTCGCCCAGCGCTACGCAGCCTGCGGTTGGCACGTACAGACCGTCGCGGACGGGGACACCGACCTGGACGCCATCGACCGCGCCATCGGTGCGGCCAAGTCCGAGACCCGGCGTCCGTCCCTGATCGTCGTCAAGACGACCATCGGCTTCGGCTCCCCGAACAAGTCCGGCAAGGCCGCTTCCCACGGCTCGCCCCTGGGCGAAGACGAAGTTGCCCGCACCAAGGAAGCCCTGGGCCTGGCCCCCGGCGACTTCGTGGTGCCCGCCGAAGCCCAGGAACACTTCCGCAAGAGCCTCGAGCGCAGTCGCGCCAGCTACGACCGCTGGCAGACGGAGCTCGCAGGTTGGAAGGACGCCCATCCCGACCTGGCCCGGACCTGGGAAGGGGCCTGGTCGGGCACCCTGCCCGAGGGCTGGAGCCGCGAGCTGCCCGTCTTCGAGGCCGGGGAGAAGATCGCCACACGCGTGGCCGGTGGCAAGGTGCAGAACGCGATCGCCCGCGAAGTCCCGTGGCTGTGGGGCGGAGACGCGGACCTTTCGTGCTCGACGATGACGTCCTTGGCCGACGAAGCCTCCTTCGAGGGCCAGGGGGGCCGGGGTCGCAACATCCACTACGGCGTGCGCGAGCACGTGATGGGCTCGATCGCCAACGGCATCGCCTACCACGGAGGCAGCCGCTCCTTCACGGCCACCTTCTTCGTCTTCTCCGACTACATGCGGCCCGCCATGCGCCTGGCGGCCATGAACCACCTGCCGGCCGTGTACGTCTTCACCCACGATTCCATCGGCCTGGGCGAGGACGGTCCCACCCACCAGCCGGTCGAGCACCTGATGAGCCTGCGCGCGATGCCCAACCTGGTCGTTCTGCGTCCGGCCGACGCCAACGAAACGGCCCACGCCTGGCGCGTGGCCATGGAGCAGACCGATCGTCCCGTGGCCCTGGTGTTCAGTCGTCAGAAGCTCACCGTGCTCGATCGCTCGTCGCACGGAGCGGCCGATCAACTCGCGCGCGGGGCCTACGTCCTGCGAGATTCCCCCGGCGGAGCTCCCGAGGCCATTCTGATCGCCACCGGTGCGGAGGTGCACCAGGCCCTGGCCGTTCAGAGCAAGCTCGAAGCCGCCGGCAAACGCACGCGGGTCGTCTCGATGCCTTCCTGGGAACTGTTCGAGGAGCAGAGCCCCGAGTGGCAGGAGTCGGTCCTGCCCGCCGCGATCCAAACCCGCATCTCGATCGAAGCGGGCGCAACCCTCGGCTGGTCGCGCTGGATCGGCCCCCGGGGCAAGGCCATCGGAATCGATCGTTTCGGAGCCTCGGCACCGGCGGACGTCCTGTTCGAACAGTTCGGCCTGGGCGTCGAGACGATCGCCGCTGAGCTCGAGTCCCTCTTCGACTAGGGTCGGGCGCCCTCTTCGATGCTCTCGTCCCGAGTCGAGAGCATCTGGAGTACGGCCGCCAGCCAGAGGAAGACGGCGGGCACCAGCTGGTAGGTGACCCGCCCCGCCGCGGTGCGCAGGTGCTTGTCGATCTCGTGGGGCGCCCCTACGAAGACGGCGATGACCCCGGCCACCGAGAAGACGGCCACCAGGGCCGGCAGCAGCAAGCGGCTACGCCACAGTTGCAGGGGGAACAGCACCAGGAGGACCCCCAGGATGGGCAGCGCGTAGTGCGAGTGCCAGGGTGCGAAGAAGATCTCCGTGCCGTAGTGCCCGAGGACCACCGGCAGGTACTCGCGCCCCTGGGCGACGAGGAGCTCGATCACGTTTCCCTCGCGGGTCGGATTCGACAGGAACCCACTGCGAAAGCCGTGGGCCTCGTTGAAGGCCACATGCCCGGCGAGGGTGAAGAGCGGCAGGGCGAGCCGGGGCAGGGGGAGCCGTCGCCCACGGGGCCCCTCGGTCTGGAAGCGCCCCAGGGCCCACACGACAAGGGCACCGAGTCCGATCGAGAACGCGACCAGGAGTCCCTCGTTCTTGGACCAGACGACCAGGGTCAGCCCCAGCGCCACGAGGGCGAACCATCGCCCGCCGCCGTCGCGCCAGCGTAGCCAGCCGTCCAGGGCGCAGACGAGACCTGTGGCGGCGAGCAGGTCTCCGGCCGCCAGACGTGCGTGGTAGTGGCTCTCGTCGAGGGCGAAGAGCATCACCAGGAAGCCAGCCGCCAGGAGGGGACGAAGCAAGCGGCGCAGGGCCGCTGCCAGGATCAGCCAGAGGGCGACGTTGAAGAGCTGGATCGGGACCCGGTTGACGACGTGGGTGATCTTGCCGGCGTTGACGAAGGTCCAAAGCTGCAGCAGTGGATTGAGGAGCGGGTAGTCCTTGTTGTAGACGAAGGTCGGCTCGCTCATCTCTTCGCGGAAGGCCGCGCCGAAACCTTCGGTATGCCACAGGACCTTGGCCTTGAGGGCCCAGAACTCGGCCTCATCGTCGATCAGAACCGGGGACAGGGTGGCCAGGAGGAGACGCACGAAGAGCGCGAGGAAGAGCAGGCCGACCACGCCCGAGAAGAAGGTCCGCTCCCCACGTCCCGCAGGAGGCACTTCGAGGGGAGGCTGCACGACGCGCTTGCGTCCGATCCAGAAGCCGACCCCCGTCAGCGCCAGCAGCACGGCGCGCATCGTCCAGGGCGAGGAGAGATCGGGTGAACACCACATCCAGGCGAACAGGAGCGCCCCTGTGCCCAGGGCTCCGCAAACCCACGCCCAGCCGAAGAAGGCCAGTCGATCGCTCGAAAAGCCCAGCCCCAGGGCGCGCAGAAGGGCGGCCCCCAGGAGCAAGGGCCAGGCCAGGTCGAGGTAGACGTCCACGCTCACTGCCCCGCTCCGACAAAACGCCAAAGCCGGAAGTCAGGAGCCTCGTCGAGCAACTCGAAGCGCTCCTCCAGCGGTTCCTGAGTGAAGCGATGGTGCTCGAGCAGAAAGTCCCGGGGCCCCCACCCCTGAACCCCCTCGCGCCAGTTGTGCGGGATCTGAACCAGGGGAAACAGGCGCGTCGGGTACAGGAGGACCGCCAGGTGGGTGTAAGCCAGCTTGGAAGCCATCTCGCGGTCGGCGGAAACATGCAGACTCGAATCCGGCGGCACCGACTGGCGCAGCGCCTTGTAGAGCGCGAACTCCCGGCCCTCCTGCAAGCCGAAGCGGCCTTCCCAGTCGGCCAGCTCCCTCTCGATCCGTTGCTGTTCGTTCCAGGAGAACGCCTGTCCGAGCTCGGCGCCTTCGACCTCGGAGAGCTCCTGGGCTGTCCTCACCCCCGACAGCACCCCGCGCCAAACCAGCCACAGGATCAAGAGAAGGACAGCGACCCGTTTCTTCAACGCAGGGCTTCTTCCAGGGCAACGCGCCCGTCGGTGGAAGCGTCCCGGTACTTGACGATCAACGCGCAACCCAGGGTCAAGCCGAGCTCCCGGGCGAAGTTGCCCCCGGCGGGACGGTTGCCCGGCACGACCACGGCCCCGGGCGGAACTTCCAGGGATCCCTCCACGGGCTGAATCTCACGCTCCTCGACCAGGTCGTAGAGGCGTGTCGAAGCCGTGAGGACGGTGCCCGCCGCCAGGACCGCACCGCTGCGCACCAGGGTCCCTTCGAACACCCCGCACAGCGCGCCGATCCAGGCATCGTCCTCGACGATGACCGGGCGGCTGCCCACCGGCTCGAGCACGCCTCCCAGCTGAGCGCCGGCGGCCAGGTGGACGTTCCTGCCCACCTGGGCGCAGGAGCCCACCAGGGCGTGACTGTCGATCATGGCCCCCCGATCCACGAAGGCGCCGATGTTCACGTAGCACGGGGGCATCAGGACGACCCCCTGGGCCACGTGCGCTCCCCGCCGCACGGCCGATCCTCCCGGAACCATGCGGACCTCGTCCTCGATGGCGAAGCGTCGGACGGAGAGGTCGCGCTTGTCGAGGAAAGGCCCCAGATCTCCGTCGACGACGTCGACCGGATGGGTGCGAAAGACCTCCAGGATGCCCTCCTTGATCCAGGGGTGAACCTGCCAGTCCCCGTCGCCAACCGGTTCGGCCACCCGTACGCTCCCGCTCTCGAGCGCGTCCAGGAGCCGCGTCCCCTGGAGGTCCTTCAACGCTCCGCTTCCGCCCGCTCGAACAGAGCGACAACGGCGCGCTCGTAGTCGTGCACGGCCTGCTCGAACGACTCCTCGGTCAGCTTCTCGTCGGCCGTGTGGGCGTCGCGGATGCTGCCGGGACCGTAGAGCAGAGGCTGCCCCCAACCGGGGAGGTAGGGTGCGTCGGTCCCGAAGGAGATCACAGGCCCCTCCCCCCCGCCGGGAATGACGAACTCCACCGGACCATAGCCCTTGGAAGGGACCAGCTCGACGTGCTCCCCGAGGTGAGCCCGCAGGCGCTCCTCGACCACTTCCGGAGCCTCGACGGTGCGCACGAGGAGCGTAGCCCGCGCCGAGGCGGCGACCACGTTGGCCGCGACGCCCCCCTCGATCTGTCCGAAGTTGATCGATCCTCGGCCGAACACGTCGTGCTCGCCCCAGCCCGCGGCGAGCAAACGCCGCACGCTCTCCACCAGCTCGTGGATGGCCGAGGGCCCCAGCGGCTCCGAGCTGTGCCCGGCGATTCCGTGGGCCTCCAGATGAGCCTTGTAGATGCCCTTGCCGGCCCGCACGAAGCGGTTGTCCGTCGGCTCTCCGACGATCGTGTAGCGCGGACTCCAGGGCGCGCTCCGCTGGGACTCCGCGAAGCGAGCCCCGCAAGCGTCCGTCTCCTCGCCCACGGTGAACAGGAAACCGATCCTGCGCTCCCCGGCCGCCAGGAGGCGCCGAGCCGCCTCGACCATGGCCAGGGCCGGCCCCTTGGCGTCGCAGGCGCCGCGCCCGTGGAGCACCTTGCCCTTGCGCTCGGGACCGAACCAGGGAGGCACGGTGTCCAGGTGGGTGCAGAAGCAGACGACAGGTTCGTCCGCCCGGGCCAGGAGATTGTAGCGACCCGGCTCGACCTCTTGGCGCTCGACGTCGAGGCCCTCGGCCTCGAGCCGCCCGGCCAAGGCTTCGGCGTAGTCCGCTTCGTTGCCACTGATCGACTCGATGTCGATCCAGTCTTCCAGGATTCGAAAAGGCGTCGGCATGGGCGCAGTCTAACGGCCGCCCGGGCCGGGGCCCACCCACCCCCCACCCTCCCTCCCCGAGGACTCCGCCGGGGGGGAGAGGTTGCGCCTCTCTCAGCCCAAACGTCGCGCCAGCCCCCGAACCAGGGTGGCGGCGGCTCGAGGGGCGCGGCGAAAGAAGAGGGACGGCTCGACCAGCTCGAGCTCGATCAGGAGAGGCTCTCCCGCGTCCCCCGACAGGAGGTCCACGCGGGCGTAGAGCCAGTCGCCTTCGATGCAACCGAGCGCCTGCTGCGCCACGTCGATCTGGGCCGCCGTCGGCTCCCAGCTTCGGTCCTCGGCACCAAAGTCGTCCTGGGAACGGTAGTCGCCGGGCCGCGGGAGCTT
Organism: bacterium; assembly: GCA_030428965.1. GTDB lineage: Bacteria > Planctomycetota > UBA1135 > UBA1135 > JAUIEE01. Next base: position 5,713 of record JAUIEE010000067.1, read on the forward strand.
CTGCACCCCGTGGGTCAGCTGGCCGTCCAGGTAGAAGAGCGAGAACTCTCCGTCCTTCTCGACCCCGGCCAGGTAGGGCTGCAAGAGGAGGTCCTCAGCGGGCAGCAGCCGCTCCACGTGGTTCGTGGCCCTCTCGAGTCCGGCGCGGGTGACGTCGAACCTCAAGGTCTCGCGTGAGGTCGCTCCGATCACGGGCTTGAGGAAGGCGCGCCGGTTCGCCCCAGGAGCTCCGGCAGGTCCGGTCGACCTCCTCGCTCGAGCAGCACGGAGGGCACGATGGGTACTGCCGCCCGCTCGAGCTCGAACAGGTAGAGCTTGTCGCAACTCCAGCGCAGGATCTCGGGCGGGTTGAAGAGCTGCGTGCACCCGGCGACACGCTCGATCCAGTTCAGGAACTCGGTGTGTCGGGACGTGTAGTCCCAGGTCGTGCGCACCAGGCAGGCGTCGAAGGAGCGCCAATCCGCGTCAGGGTCGTCCCAGTTAACCCACTCCCAGCCGATCCCCTCGGCGTCGAGGGCGTCGGTCAAGTGGCGGTCGTCCTGCTCCCTGGCCGGCAAGTCCCGGCACGTGGCCAGGGCGACCCGCCGACCCCGGCCAGGGCCGACGTCAGGGGACGATGTCGAAGCCAAGGGGCTCGCTCACGTGAAGGACGCCTCTTTCGTCGAGCAGGAGAGCGACCCAGTCGAGCCGGCGGCCGATGCGCGGCAGCAAGGCGCTTGCGGGAAAGCGCAGCCGAATCTCTGCGGCTCCCGAGCCGTCGAGCACCCCGGCCGTAGCCGCGAGCGGTCCGCGGCCCGCCCGGGCCAGGGTTCGTTCGAACAACAGGTCACGGTTCAGGGGCACGTGCCGCCCCTCCAGGGTCGTGCCCGGAACACGGCCGGAGGCACTTCCCACGAGCAGGAAGCGGGAACCCGGGAGATGCGCTGCCCGAAGCTCCAGGGAAACCAGGTTCGTTCGTGTGGGATCCAGAACCTCGGTGGCACTCGTCAGGGTGCTGGGCGAGCGCAACTCCACCTTCGGGAAGGGGAAGAGCGTCACACCCCGGGTGCCGTCGTCGGCCCGGATCTCGAGCTCGAGAACGCCGGGCCGGTTTCCCGCGATCACATCGAAGGAGTAGGTTCCGTCCCCGTGGTTGCGCACGGGACCAACGTCTCCCAGGTGACGCGCCGGACCGTCGGCGAGGCGCACCTGCACCCGAGCGTCGCCGTTGCGCAGGGGATCGCCGTTGATGTCTTTGAGCTGCACGGCTACCCGCGAACGGGAGGTCCCGTCAGCGGGCAGCGACTCGTGGGAGAGCTTGGCCATGGAGTGGATGTGGTCGGGGCGACCCACGCGGTTCTGCCGCCAGCTGCCCAGGTGCGAATCGATGACCAGCACCGGGTCCAGGGAGGCCTCGTTGCCGATCACGTTGACCGAGTAGAAGTAGTCGCCGTTGGCACAGCCGGCCGGCCCGCGGCAGGTCCCATCCATGTCGCCGACCCGGGCCACGATCATGTAGCCCACGTGGGCGGACTTCTCGAAGTTCGCCGGGGGCGCGCCGCAGAGCGTGGGCCGCTGGGGCCGGCAGGAGCAGCGGCCGTCTCCACCGAAGCTGCGGGCCGCCTTCATGCCGGCCATCATGCGGTCGACCAGATCTCCTTCGATGCTCGAGAAGGCCTCTTCCGCGGCCGTGACCACGATGTCCCCCGTCAGCACGTTGCCCTGGATCGCGTAGAGAATGTCGCCGTCCAGCTCCCCGCTGACGCCGAAGCTGGCCTCACCGGTACTGACCCCGGAGAACGTCAGCGGCGGACCGTCGAAGCTGACGATCCCGAACTGCTGGCTGAAGGTCGGATGACGGGCCTCGATGTTGGCGAGGATCTCCTGGGGAGTGAGTCCCGCCCGAAAGCCCTCGGCGCAGTCGCGGCGATCTCCGCCGCGGTCCCCGGAAGCCTGGACGGCCGCCGCGCCGCGTCCGACGACGAGCGCCGGCGTCGTGGCCTGGAGATCGGTCAGCGTGAGGCAGGTGGCCGAGGCCACGGCCACCTCGCCGGTGCTACGGCGCACGGCGACGATCGACCAGGTCGACCACGCGGGCTGGGCCAGGAGACAGAGCGCGGGAACGAAGGCGAGGCGGTGCAATCTCATGGGGCGTTTCAGGTCGCGGAGGCCAAGGACTAACGAATCGGAACCGGCTGGACCGAGGAGCCGGAGTTTCCGAGTCCGACGGCCAGCTCGGGGTAGGGAAACAGCGTGGCGCGGGCCACGCCGTCGTCGGCCACGATCTCGAACTTCTGGATGCCCGCAGCGGTCCCCGCGCGGACGGGGAAGGCGTAGGCGCCGTGGCCCAGGTAGCGCACCTCTCCGGGAATCGCCACCAACCTCCCCGGGCCCTCGAGCGCCCGCACCTGCACCCGGGAACGGCCGTGGGTCAGAGCAGCTCCATGCAGGTCCCTGAGCTGCACACGGGCCCAGGCGACGGAGACCCCGTCGGGAGGCAAGTGCTCGGTCGAGAACTTGGTGGTCGACTGGATGTGATCGGGCCGGTCGGCCATCCCTGCGCGCCACTGATCGAAGGCCGCGCGCATGGCGGGCACGGGATCCGGAGCCTGACCGCTGCCCAGCAGGTTGTAGTCGTAGTAGTACTCCCCGTTCGCGCAGCCGATGCCGGAGGTGCAGCGTCCGTCCCTGTCCCCGATACGGGCGATCATCAGGAAGCCCGACAGCGCCGTCTTGGCAAAGCTCCCCTGGGGAGGAGCGCCGCAGTCGGTGGCCTCCTCGCCCCCACGGCAGGAGCAACCTCCGTCGCCTCCGTAGCGATGGGCCACCTCCATGGCCGCCATCACCCGCTGCCCGAGGTCACCGGGCGTGAGCCGCAAGGCAGCCTCCGCTGCCAGGACAACGGGGTCCCCGGTGAGTCGATTGCCCTGGATGGCATAGGCCACGCTGCCCATCTCCCCGGCGACCCCCAGCGAAGCGTTCAGGGTCTGCGCCCCCGTGAAGGTCACCGGCGCTCCGGTCTCCCCCACGATGCCGTACTGGGAACCTGCCCCCCGCTGCAGGCGGGCGAGGATCTGACTACCTGTCCATCCTCGCCGAAAACCCAGGCCCATCGTTTCCAGGTCATTCGGCCCGGGGATGGACTGGGTGGCGGCAGCTCCGCGACCGACGACGATCGCGGGCACGATGGTCTTGAGGTCACCGGGGACGCAGGTCGCCGAAGCGACCACGATCTCCCGCGTGGCGCGATCGAAGACGACCACGGACCAGGTGGCCTGGGCGGAGCTCGAGAGCGCGTAGGCACTGATGGCTGCCAGCAAGATGCGTCGCATGGGATTCACCGAGCTCGATGGACGGAGGAGCGCGCCAGGGAGGAGCTTCCCAGTTGCTGCACGCCCCCGTCGAGGATCAGGGCGAACCACTCGAGATCCGCGGCGACGGCCTCGACCCCGGGGGCGAACTCGACCGGCAGTGCGACCTCGGCACGCCCCTGATGATCGAGTCTGCCGCGCAGGGGAGGGAAGCCGGAGAGGGGACGCCACAGTCCACGCCGACGCAACCCGACCAGAAAGGGAGCGCCCGGTGAGTCCGGAAGGTCGAGGGTCAAGGGCACGGCCCCGGGACGGGCCCCGGCCTCCGCGGTCAGGTCGCGTCCGACGTGGAACGCCGTGGGGGGATCCACGCGCAGCTCAGGGTAGGGAAACAGGGTCACGCGCCGGATGCCGTCGTCGACCAGGATCTCGAAGCGCTGGCGCCCCGGAATCCTGCTCGCGGTGACCTCGAAGCCGTAGGTCCCGTCGCCAAGGTCCCGCACGGTGCTCGGCCGGGCAACGACCTTCTCTTCCAGCGGCACGGGCAGGACCTTGACCTCGGCTCCACCCCGCGTGAGCGGCTTGCCTTCGATGTCGATCAGGCGGATCCGGAACTCCGCGCGCGAGGCCCCATCGGCGGGCAGGGAATCCGCACTGGCCTCGACGCGCGAGAGCACGGCGTCGGGGCGGGAGGCCTGGGAGGCCCGCCACTGGGCGTACATGTCCTGCAACACGAAGACCGGGTCCGGATCGTTGCGGTCGCCGAACAGGTTGAGGGCCAGGTAGTAGTCTCCGGCCGCGCACCCGTTCGCCTGGTTGCAGCGACCGTTCGTATCGCCGACCCGCGCCACGAAGATGCAGGCGTTGTGGGCGGACTTGTCGAAGCTCGCAGGCGGTGAGCCACACGAGGTGGGAGCGTTCTGACGGCAGGAACAGCGTCCGTCTCCCCCCAGGGAGCGGGCCGCTTCCATGGCCGCCATGATCTTCTGGCTCAGGTCCCCCGGCTCCCGCAGGAAAGCCCGTTCGGCGCCGAGCACGACCGCATCCCCCGTGAGCACGTTGCCCTGGATGGCGTACTTGACGTCCCCCTGGGTGCCCCGCCGCCCGCTGGCCGCAGCTCCGTTCTGGGATCCCGTGAACGTGAACGGATCTCCGTTCATCGAGACGATCCCGAACTGGCGCGTCTGCAGTCCGGGGGGACCGTCGTTGCGCAGCTCCTGGAAGATGTCCGGCGGTTCGCTGCCCCGGACCAGGGCACGGAACATGATGACCTTGTTGCGGGCGCGCAGGTCGACCGCGGACTGGGTGGCCCCGGCCCCTCGCCCCACGGCCAGCACGGGCACGAACAGGGCGATGTTGTCGTTCTCGATGCAGGTGGCGGTCGCCACCCCCACCTCACCGGTGCGCGTGTTGACCGCGACGATCGACCAGGTCGCGCCGAGCGGTGAGGCGGCCAGGGTGGTCGCAAAGAGCAGGTACAGCCAGCGCCGAAGAGTACGAAGGAGAGAAGTCGGAGCCATGGGTCCCTTGTTGTTCTGCCAAACGGTGCTCCGCCTCACCCCCGAAAGGAACGCGAAGCGGACGAGATCCTCTCCCTGACCCCTCGTTCCCATGCTAGCGCGTAGGGCCCGAAAACGGGCTACCGCAAGGGGAACCGGCTCCGCACGACGTCCAGGCGCGGCTCCAGGGTCCACAGGGACCACTCCCAACCCGACCGATCCTCGCCCTGGGGCCAGGGGAGGTTCAGCTCGGCCCGTCCGGAGCCATCCAGGCGTCCGGAGCCGACGGTCAGCCCCCGGCCCGGGGCCAGGCGCAGCCGCAGCACGTAGGGGGAGCCGGCGGCCTCGGGCTTCTCCAGGGACACGTCGATGCTGTCGCCGCCGCGTCGAACCGGGCCCCAGGCCAGGCGCAGGGCACTCGGTGCCTCCAAGCGCAGGGCGGGGTAGGGGTAGAGGGTGACTTGCCCGGCGCCGTCGTCGGCCATGATCTCGAACTCCTGGGTGCCAAGCCCCGTGCCCGCCGTCACCGGGAAGCTGTAGGAGCCGTCTCCATGATCGACGACAGGTCCTGGGGTGGCCAGCCAACGGCCGCTCCCCGGAGCAGGTTGCACCTTGAGCGTGGCGCCCCCCTCACGCAGGGGCGTGCCCTCGATGTCCACCAGCTGCACCCTCATGCGGGTGCTCGAGCGACCGTCGGCCGGTAGCGAGGGCACTTCTTGTTTCACGTAGCTCAGCACACCGTCGGGCCGCCCGACCAGCCCCGCTCGCCAGCTGTCGACCTGGTCCTGGAGAGTGAAGACGGGATCCGGATCGCCAGGCCCGCCGATCACGTTCTCGCTCAGGTAGTAGGGCCCGTTCGCGCAGCCCAGGCCTCCGGTGCAGGTTCCGTCCTCGTCACCGATGCGGGCAACGATGACGAACCCGACGTGGGCCGACTTCTCGAAGCCGTCCCTGGGCGGCACGCCGCACGAGGTCGGCTGAGCCTGACTGCAGGAGCAACGACCGTCGCCCCCCAGCTTGCGGGCCGCTTCCATGGCCGCCATGAGCCGCTGGGCGAGATCGCCGTCGGTACGCACGAAGGCGGTGCGCGCGGCGAAGACGACCTCGTCGCCGACCAGGACGTTGCCCTGCACGGCGTACTTGATGCTGCCGACCTCGCCCCGCACTCCGGTCGCGGCCAGACCGGCCTGGTTGCCCGTGAACGTGAACGGATCCCCTACCATCGAGACGATCCCGTACTGGCGCGTCTGGGTACGGGTCCCGTTCTCCCGCACGAAGTCGAAGATCTCCCGGGAGCTCTTGCCCTCGCGCATGGCCTGCAAGATCAAGCGACGGTTCACGGCCCCGTCGTCGAGCGCGGACTGGGCCGCGGCTGCGCCCTGGCCCACCAGGACAAGCGGAACACCCGCCCGCAGATCGAAGTCGACCAGGCAGGTCGCCGACGCCACGGCGACCTCACCGGTGCGCGTGTCCACGGCCACGATGGACCAGGTGGCTTCGGCCGGAGCGAACAGGACCAAGAGCGCGAAGGGAGCCAGGAGGAGATTCAGGATGCGTCGCATTCCCAAACCCTAGCAAGGCCCTCCGGCGCCGTGGGCGGATGGAGAGTTTTTCATCTCCCGTCGCGTGTTTCGTCTAACGCTCGGCGAGCGGAACGCCCGGGTCCCAGGGCACCGACCCCAGACGATGAAGCCCTCCGTCGATCACGAAGGCGTGCCAGCGCAGCTCACCGGAGAGTCCGGCCCGGAGCGCCGCGGGCACGCTCACGCGCAGCTCTCCCTTGCCTTGGACATCGAGCCGCCCTGTGAGCTTGCCCGCACCCCGGACCCAGCGACCGTCCTGGGAGAGGGCCAACACGAAAGGCGCTCCGGGGGATGGGTCGCGCTGGACGGACAGGGTCAGGGAGTCTTCGCCGCGCCCCCCGGAAGGGCGGGACTGCGTGCGCAGGGAGACGAGGGGATCGAGGCGGATCTCGGTGTGGGGATAGAGCACGACAGGTCGAATCCCGTCATCGACCCGAATCTCGAAGCGCTGGGTTCCAGGCAGGGTTCCCGCCCGTACCTCGAAGCTGTAGCTGCCATCGCCGTGGTCGACCACGCCGCTGGGACGCGCGAGGATGCGCTCCTTTTCGGGCACGCCGAAGACCTTGACCTGGGCTCCCCCCTGGCGCAGCGGCTGACCTTCGACGTCGTTCAGCTGGATGCGAACGAGCGTACGCGAGACGCCATCGGCGCTCAGAGCCTCCACGGCGGGCTTGACCTCGCTGAGCAACGCATCGGGACGTCCCCGCAATCCGTAGCGCCAGGCGTCGTACTGCCTCTGGAGAACGAAGACCGGGTCCGGATCGCTGCGCGAACCGATCACGTTCTCGCACAGGAAGTAGTCGCCGTTGGCACAGCCCTGGACGCGGTCGCAGACGCCGTCTACGTCCCCGATGCGCGCCAGCACGATGAACCCCACGTGGGCGGTCTTGTCGAAGGAGGGAGGAGGGGCACCGCAGGCGGTGGGAGCATTCTGTCGGCAGGAGCAGCGACCGTCGCCGCCCATGTCCCGGGCGGCCCCCATGGCCGCCATGATGCGCTGGGAGAGATCTCCTTCGGTCGCCTCGAAGGCCTCCGTGGCCGCGTCGACGACCTCCGCCCCGACGATCACGTTGCCCTGGATGGCGTACTTGATGCTGCCCAGCTCGCCGCGGCGACCGGCCGCGGCGGCGCCGTTCAAACTTCCGGAGAAGGTGAAGGCATCGCCGCGCATGGTCACGATCCCGTACTGGCGGGTCTGCAGGTTGCCGTCCCCGTCCGAGCGCAAGAGCTGGAAGATCTCGGCCGGGGTCAACCCCTGCAGGAAGCCGCGCCGCATCAGGCGACGGTTGATGGCGGAGGTATCGACCGCGGACTGGGCGGCGCCGGCCCCCTTGCCCACCGTGAGAACGGGGACGAACTCCTTCAGGTCGAAGTCCTCGAGGCAGGTGGCCGAAGCCACCGCGACCAGGTCGCCCGGGCGGGGGCAGCCAGGAAGAACGCCACGAGCGCCGAAAGCAGAAGGGAGCAGGGTCGTCGTGCCATGCCCCGAGCCTAGCAGCGGGCTCGCATCGGGGCGGGCTATTCCGCGGAACTTGCCCGGATGGTGACGAGTTTGGCCCCTCCTGCGACGGCCTGCCCCTGGGTCACGTGAACGGCCTCGACCACCCCCGCCATGGGAGCGTCGACCTCGTTCTGCATCTTCATGGCCTCGAGGATCAAGAGCGACTGTCCCGCCTCGACCTCGTCCCCCACGGCGACCTGCACGTCGACGACGACCCCGGGCATGACGGACTTGACGTCTCCCCCGCGGGCACCGCGTTCGGCGTCGGCCGCATGGGCCGCGCGCTCGCGTTCGTCCTCGAGCTCGACGTCGTAGTGGCGGCCGGCCAGCACGACCGAGGCCTCGTTCGCATCCCCCTCGATGGAAACGCCGAAGCAGCGGTCCCCCAGGAAGAGCGCGACCTGCCCCAGGTGGTCCACCTCTTCGTAGTGAACCTCGATCGGTTCCCCGTCGAAGCGCACCTCGAGCTCGCCGAGCTTCTCGATCAGCTCGACTTCGTGCTCCTTGCCGTCCACCGAAACGAAGTACTTCAACGCCCCCCCCTCCGGCTGCGGGCACGGGCCCTTCCGGCCGTGGTCCACCCGCTGCGGTCCGAGGTTCCCCCACTCAAGGCCCGTCGGCGCTTGTCGTGCCAGCGGCGCAAGGTCGCAGCCACCGCGACCGCGGCCTCCTCTTCCCCCGCGTGCTGCTTGAAGTCGATCGACTCCAGGAGGTGCGTGTCGATGTCTCCGCTCACGAAGCGCTCGTCCTCGAGGACGACCATGGCCGCCGGAGCGCTCGTGCGCACGCCGCCCACGTTGAGCTCCTGGAGCGTGCGCTTCATGCGAGCGATCGCTTCCAGGCGGTCGGCGCCCCAGACGATCACCTTGGCCAGCATCGGGTCGTAGTTGAGACCGACCTCCATACCGTCGTACAGGCCGGAGTCCACGCGCACCCAGGGCCCGCCCGGCCAGCGCAGGTTGCGCACGGTGCCGGTCGAGGGCAGGAACCCGCTGGTGGGATCCTCGGCGTTCAAACGAACCTCGATCGAATGACCGCGGAACTCGATGTCTTCCTGACCGTAGCCCAGCTTCTCCCCGCCGGCGACCCGCAGCTGCTCGCGTACCAGGTCCCGCCCCGTGACCATCTCGGTGACGGGGTGCTCGACCTGCAGGCGCGTGTTCATCTCGAGGAAGAAGAAGTCCGTCTCCCCCTTGTCGTTCACGCTCGCCAGGAACTCGACCGTTCCGGCTCCCTCGTAGTCGACCGCGCGGCCGGCATCCAGGGCGACCTTCCCCATCCGGGCCCGCAGGGCTTCGTCCACCAGGACCGAGGGGGATTCCTCGACCAGCTTCTGGTGCCGGCGCTGGATCGAACACTCGCGCTCGCCGTAGTGCACCGCGTTGCCGTGGGCGTCGAAGAGGACCTGGACCTCGATGTGCCGGGGACGATCGATGTAGCGCTCGATGTAGATGCGCCCGTCGCCGAAGGCCGTCTTGGCCTCGCCCGAGGCGGCCTTGAAGGCGGCCGCCACCTGGCGCGCTTCCCGCACGACTCGAATCCCCTTGCCACCGCCGCCGGCGGCCGCCTTGAGAGCGATCGGGAAGCCGACCTCCTCGGCGCAGGCCAGGGCGGCCTCGACGTCGTCCAGGGGATCGGCGTTGCCGGGAACGACCGGCACGCCGGCCTTCTGCATGATGCGCCGACTCTCGATCTTGTCCCCCATGGACTCGATCGCTTCGGGCGGCGGCCCGACCCACACCAGGCCGGCCTCGATCACGCGGCGCGCAAAGCCGGCGTTCTCGGCCAGGAAACCGTAGCCCGGGTGAATGGCCTCGGCTCCGCTGCGCCGGGCGGCGTCCAGGATCTTGTCGATGTCGAGGTAGGACTCCGAGGGCAGCGCCCCGCCCAGACCGATGGCCAGATCCGCGAAGCGCGAGTGCAGGGCGCGGCGATCGAAGTCGGAGTAGACGGCGACGCTCTCGATCCCCATCTCCCGCGCCGTCCGCATCACCCGCAGCGCGATCTCGCCGCGGTTCGCGATCAGAATCCGACCAAACATG
>JAUIEE010000551.1 GCA_030428965.1 bacterium
CACGGTGCGCTGCTGGGGGTACGCCGCCGACCACCAGCTGGGAGACGGCTTCGATGACGGCCACACGGGCATCTCCGCCCAGTCCGTCGTCGACCATCCCTGAAGCGACCTCGAAGCGTCGCCCCAAGCCCGGGCCTGAGGACCGTCCCTATCCACCATCCCTATCCGTCGGTCCGCCGCTCCAGGCGCTCGACCTCGGCGCGCAGCTCGCGCACCGTCTTGCGGAGCTCGTCCAAGGCGTCCTTCCACGGCTGGCCGACGCCGTTCCCGGACTCGCGGAGACGTCGCGCCTGGCCGCGGGCGTTGACGGCGTCCTGCTTCGCCAGCCGCTCCGCGTAGACCTCGAGGGCCCCGTCGAACTCCCCCAGGGCCGCCAGGGCATCGGCCTGGAGCTCCTTGGCATCCAGATCCCCCGGGGCGTAGCCCAGGGCCTCCCGGGCATGAACTAGTGCATTCCCGGGCTCCTCCCCCACCAACGCCCTCCCAACCAGCAAGTGGCCCTGAGACAGCGGGAAATCGCAGAAGGGTAGCCCGGGATCCAGCTCCCGGGCCCGACCCAGGGCCTCGAGCCCCTGGGCGGCCCCCCCGGGCTGGACGAGGGCCAAGAGCCCCCTCGCGCGCTCGAGCGCCGCGCTCTTGCCCGCGATCTTCCAGCCCTCCCTCAGCTCCTCGGCCGCGGCATCGGTCCTGCCGAGGGTCGCGTAGAGCTCCACGGCGGTGGCGACCACCCGATCGTCCTCGGGAGCCCTTTGCCGGGCCTCTTCCACCAGCCGCAGGGCCGCAACCGAGTCTCCCCCCAGGAGCGCGGCGCGGGCAGCCAGCAGACGATTGAAGACATCCTGGCGCGGGTCGAGCTGTTCCAGCAGCTCCTCGGCGACCTCGAGCAGCCCGGCCTCGAGCGCCTCGCACACCTGACGCTGCAGCGGGTCGAGCCGGGAACGCGCCTGCACGGTCCGCGTCGAGTCCGGAGCTGGGGAAGACTCCGAAGGTCCGCAGGCCAGAGCCGTGGACAGAAGCAGAGCTTGGACGAACCGAGAGCCGTGGCGCATGGCCCCAGCCTACCAGGCCCCGGGTGGTCGGGCTGAGCCCGCTCCCCTAGGATCTGCGCCATGCAAGCGACCTTGGACAAGGGTTCGGTCCGGTTCATCACCTTCGGGTGCAAGGCGAACCAGTACGACACCCAGGTCCTGCGGGAAGCGCTCCTGCGACGCGGCTGGAACGAGGCGCAGAAGGAGAGCGACCTGGTGGTCATCAACACGTGCACCGTGACCGCCGAAGCCGGACGCAAGGCACGCCAGGTCGCGCGGCGACTCGCACGCGAGAACCCCGAGGTGCGCATCGCCTTCACGGGCTGCCTGGCGGAGAGCGAGCCCGAGCTCCTGCGTGAACTGCCCGCGGTCCACTGGGTCCTCGGCAACGGCGAGGCCAAGCGTCCGGTCAATTTCCTGCGGGAGCTGGGCGAAGAGCTCGATCCCGAGGAACTCGGCATTCCGGCCGGAATCACCGAATTCGCCGGCCACACGCGCGCCTTCCTCAAGATCCAGGACGGCTGCAACATGTCCTGCGCCTTCTGCATCATCCCCCAGGTGCGCGGCCCGAGCCGCTCGCGACCGATCGCGGAGCTCTGCGCCGAGGTGACGCGCCTGGTGCAGGCGGGCCACCGGGAGGTCGTCCTGTGCGGCATTCACATCGGACACTGGGGCCTGGACCTCGGGCTCGAGCTCGGCCAGCTGCTGGAAGCCCTGGCCTCGCTCGAGATCGCGGACGACGAAGGGGCCCTCGACTGGCGTCTGCGCCTGTCCTCGATCGAGGCGACCGAGGTCACGGGCGGCGTGCTGGAGGCGATGGCCCGCCATCCGCGGCGCATCACCCCTCACCTGCACATGCCCATGCAATCGGGGGACGACGGGGTGTTGCGCAAGATGAACCGCTGGTACAGCGTCGAGGAGTACCTGCGCTGCTGCGAACTCATCCGTGCCGCCCTGCCTGCGCCCGCCTTCACCGCCGACATCCTGGTGGGTTTTCCCGGCGAGGACGAGCGCGCCTTCACGCACACCCTCGAAGCGGCCCGCGAGGCCGGCTTCTGCCGCATCCACGCCTTCCCTTTCTCTCCGCGCCCCGGCACCCGCGCCGGCCGACCGGCCGAGGTCGGAACCCCGGTTCCGGTGGAAGAGATCCGCTCGCGCCGGGCGCGACTCTCGGAGGAGGCCCACGCCCTGGGCGAACGGTTCAAGCGAGGCCTGAGCGGCCAGCGCGACACGGTCTGCCTGGAAGGACGCGCCGGACTCTCGGGACGCTACCAGCGGGTGGAAGTCCGGGAAGCGCCGGCCCGCCTCCAGGGGCGCCTGGTCGACGTCGCCCTGGAACTCGAGAGCGAGGAGGTCGAGGGCGAAGTCCGCACGCGCCTGATTGGGCTTCTGGAGGGGGAGCCGAGATGAGCGCCCAGGGCGAGCTGGCCCGCCTCTCGGAGGCCCTGAGGGCTCACCTGCGCCGGCGCGAATGGGCCGGGGACCGGCGCGCGACGCGCCCGGGCCCGGTGCTGCAGCCGGCCCCGCGCCGGGCCGAGGCCCCCGCGGCCGGGCCGACGACCGCGCCGCCGGCCCCCGCTGCGGCCCCCGTGG
>JAUIEE010000068.1 GCA_030428965.1 bacterium
GATCGCCAGGCTGGAGAGCTTGCGCGCCTCGGCCGCCTTGACCGCCAGGGCCGCCGCTCGCCGAATCCGCTCGGGATCCACCTCGTCCTTCTTTCCCAATCCCACGAACAGCACCCGGGGTACGGGCCCGGACGTCGCATACGTGGATCGCAGCTGGCGAAACTCGCCCACGAAGTCCTTCTTGGCCTGGGAGGGCACCGCGACCCCGGGGGGCAGAACCAGTCCTTTCTCCGGGCAGAGAACGGCGATCATATCGGCCTTGGCCAAGGCACTCTTCGAATCCTTCGGGGTGAGTTTCATCCAGCGTTCAGGGGGCAGTAGGCGATTCGGTCAGGCGAAGGCTACATATCGATGTACTTGGGCCCGCCCCCGCCTTCGGGGACGGCCCACTCGATGATCTGGTAGGGGTCCGCCACGTCGCACGTCTTGCAGTGCACGCAGTTGGAAGCGTTGATGACGACGCCGCCTGCGGAGCGCGCTTCGTTCGTGGAAGCGTGGGGCCACTCGTAGACCGCCGCGGGACAGAAGTACTGGCAAGGGTTGCCGAACTCCTCGGTGCAGCGCGTCAGGCAGAGCTCGGGGTCGGTCACCACCAGATGCGAGGGCTGGTCCTCTTCATGGATGGCCCCCGAGCTGTAGACGTCGGTCAGCTTGTCGACCGCGTACTTGTCGTCGTATTCCGGTGTGCTCAGCTTCGACTCGGCGGCCGACCGGGTCGTTCCGTGGTCCTCGGCGGCACGCCTTCGTCCGACCAGGCCGCGGCCACCGGTCACCAGCTGCACCCCCGCGTCCAGGAAACCGGCGAAGAACCCGGACTGGAAGGCCTGGCGGAAGTTGCGCGTCTTCCACAGCTCTTGCTTGGCCCAGGAAGCTTCGAAGCGACGGGTATAGCCCGCGAGGGTCGTCTCGGAGTAGTCGTCCTGAGCGACCGCTTCGACCAGGGTCTCCGCCGCCAGGAGACCGGACTTGATGGCCAGATGAATGCCCTTGAGGCGCGACATGTTCACGAATCCGGCGCTGTCCCCCACGATCACGAACCCGTCTCCCTGGAGCTTGGGCATGGCGTAGTACCCACCCCCGGGAATCGTCTTGGCTCCGTAGCGCACCAGCTCTCCGCCCTCGAGCAGCGCCCTCAGCTCCGGGTGTTGTTTCCAGCGCACGAACATGGCGTGCGGATCGAGCTTGGGGTCCGTGTGGTCCAACCCGACCACGTAGCCGATCGAAAGGCGGCTCTCGGACAGGCCGTAGATCCAGCCGCCGCCGTAGCCCGTCGTCCCCAGGGGCGCCCCCATCGTATGAATCACGCTGCCGAAGAGCTCTTTGCCCCGATCCTCGGGGATCTTCCAGATCTCCTTGATCCCGGTCTCGTAGAGCTGATGGTTGCGCCCTTCGTCCAGCTTGAGCCGACGGATCAACCCCTTGGCCAGGTTCCCGCGCGTGCCTTCGGCGAAGACGGTCACCTTCGCCTTGACGTTCATTCCCGGTTCGAACTGCGGCTTCTTGGATCCGTCCTTGGCGATGCCGGCGTCTCGGGTCTGCACCCCGACGACCCGATCGCCCTCGTAGAGCACGCCGGACGCGGCGAAGCCGGGATAGACCTCGATGCCCAGCTCCTCCGCCTGTTCCTTGAGCCAGCGCACCACGCGGTACAGGCTGACGATGTAGTTGCCGTGGTTGCGCAGGGGCGGGGGCACGAACATGCCCTTCAGCCGCACCTTGCCTCCCTTCGCCTTCAGGTAGTCGACGCAGTCGAAGGTGACTTCCGCTTCGACGGGGCAGCCCTTCTCCTTCCAGTCGGGAAAGAGCTCGGCCATGCCGCGCGGGTCCATGACCGCGCCGGAGAGTGTGTGGTAGCCCACCTCTTCGGCCTTCTCGAGAACGAGGATGTTCACATCCCCCTTGCCCTGGGCGTCGAGGGTTCGCTTCAGGTGGATCGCGCAGGCCAACGAGGCAGCCCCCGCCCCGACCAGCAGGACGTCGACCTCGAGCTCTTCGCGCTCGACTCCTTCCACGTTGAGGTTGATTCCAGCTTGGTCGCTCATGAACGGATTCCGGCTTGAATAGGCCCGGGAGGCCTGATGGAGGGCCGTTTGGGGCGGGAAGGTACCAAACGGCCGTGGCGGGATTCCAACCCTGGGGCCCCGGAGCCCCAAACTCGGCTCAAGAGCGCTCGCCGATCCAGTGGTGACCGCCCGCGTAGACCTCCTTCTTCCACAGCGGGACCCTCTTCTTCAGCTCGTCGATCAAGTAGCGACCTGCGGCGAAGGCCGCATCGCGGTGGGGACTTGCCACGGCGATCACCACCGAGGGCTCGCCCACTCCGACCACCCCGGTTCGATGCATGGTCAGCATGCGCAAGCGCAGGGCCTGGCGTTCGGCTTCGTCGGCCACGGACTCGGGGCCGAAGCGTCGGCGGCATTCGACAAAGATGCGCTCCATCTCCCGGCCCGCCAAGGCCTGGAAGGCCTCGTAGTCCAGGCGCACGACCTCCTGACCTCGATTCTCGCAGCGGGTCGTCCCCGTGAACAGGAGCACCGCACCGCAGCTGGGATGGGCCACCCGGCGCTGAGCTTCGAGCGGGTCGATCGCCTCGGCCCGCAGCTCGAAGCATCCCCACTCCAGCTCCCCGTCGGAATCGGTTGCTCCGCCGGAGACCGGAGGGATCAGGTAGAGCACACTCCCGTCGACCACCGCCTCCGTCTCGGACAGGTAGGCCTCGTCCGAAGCCCCCCGCACCGCCGCCAGGGAACCGATTTCAGGGTAGCGCCGCTCCAGCTCCCGCTTGAGGCCGGCCACGTCCGTGCCCTCGGCCAGGTCCTCGAGCTGGATCTCGGGCACCCCGACTCGCTCCCGCAGCCCGGCGAACAGATGGATCAGGACGCGCATGGACCCCGGTCTTCAGCCTCCCCCGCACACGCTGGCAAGCCTGCCCCGGGGCTCCCCGAGGAGCGTGCTACACTTCACCGTCCCCCCTGGCCGATCCTCCCCCCATGGTCAACGCCGACGGCAACCCCGAGAACCAGCCCGAGAACCTCGCTTCCTTCGACTGGGAAGAGGCCCTCCGGACCGGTCACAACCCTCTTCCCGTCCGGGCGATCCAGGTCGAGACCTCCTCGATCTGCAACTTCCGCTGCGGCTCCTGCCCCCTGTCCCTCGGGGACTACGACCGCCCCGAGAAGCACATGTCGACCGAGACGCTCCTCAAGATCCTCGACGCCTTTCCGACGGTCGAGAAGATGGAGCTCCAGGGCATCGGTGAGGTCTTCCTGAACCCCTGCATCCTGGACATCATCCGGGCCGCCACCGATCGCGGCGTTCAGGTCCACACCTTCTCGAACGCCTCCAAGATCGAGCGGGGCATGGCCTACGACATCGTTCGCTCGGGCCTCGGACTGATCAACTTCTCCATGGATGGAGCGGACGAGCCCACCTTCCGCAAGCTGCGCAAGGGAGGCACGCTCAAGCGCTACAAGCGCTGCGTCACGAACCTGATCGAAGCCCGGGCCGCCCTGGATTCGAAGACTCCCACGATCGGAGTCATGACCGTGCTCTCCAAGCTGAACTACAGGCAGATTCCGAAGATGCTCGCCATCGCCGAGGAGCTCGGAGTCGACACGATCATCTTCACCAAGATCAACGCGGCCGCCAATCCGGAGATCCGTGAGATCTTGCTCGGCAAGGAGGAGCGCGAATGGATCCGCAGCCTTCCGCCCTACCCGGGCAAGCTCGAGGTGGTCTGGGCCTACGACGCTTGGACCAAGAAGGAGCGCATGGAGTGCTACTGGCCGCGCCACATGACCTACGTCACCGTGGAGGGGGACGTCACACCCTGCTGCAACTACTTCGACAGCCGGGACCTGAAGCTGGGGAACGTCTTCGAACAGAGCGGCGAAGAGGTTTGGAACGGTGAAGCCTATCGGGCCTTCCGCCGTCGGCTCCTTTCGGGCGATCTGCCCGACAAGTGCCGCACCTGCTGAGCGCACGCCCCGCAGTCTTCACCGGCTTGCTCCCCCCGAGCGAGCCGAGCCGGCTCTGGGGGGGGAGACACCAGGCTCAGAACGGTGTGTCGTCGACCGCCGGCTCGTAGCTCGGAGCGCCGGACGACTCGTAGGAGCCGCCTCCGCCCCCCTGGGCTCCCCCTCCGACGAACTCCCAGTTCTCGGCCACCACGTAGAGCTTGCTGCGCTTGCCGCCGCCCTGCTTGTCCTCCCACTGATCGAACCGCAGGCTGCCCTCGATGAAGGCGGGCTTCCCCTTGGTGTGGAATCGAGAGAAGGCCTCGCCCCGCTTCCCGAACATCGTGATGTCCACGAAGGTCGGCTCCTCCTTCCAGGAGTCGTCCGCGTCCTTGAAGCGCCGGTTCACGGCCAGGCCGAATTTCACGATGGGGGTCCCGCTGGAGGCATAGCGCACTTCCGGGTCGCGGGTCAGATTCCCCATGAGGATCACTTTGTTGAAGCTCGACATAAGTCAGGTCTCTTCTCGGGAGCCGAGGTCAGGATGTCAGGGGGGAGTGTACCGCGGCAGGCGCCCGATTGCATTCGCCGGGGAAGGGCCGTGGATTCGGCCCCGGAGGCCTCTTAAGATGCGCGACCATGGCACCCAGAGAAAGCACCACTCCCCCCTCCGCCGACCGGCGCCAGCACCCGCGGCTGTCCGTGGACTGGCCGGTCACGATCCAGCTCCAGGACGGCCAGCACGAGGCTCGCCTGCGTGACATCAGTCGGGCAGGGGTTTGCTTCTTCCTGGACCGCAGGATCCAGGAGATGACCGTGCTGGGGATCAGCCTCGACCTTCCCGCTGCGGGGGACGATCTCCACATCGAAGGGCGAGGCGTCGTGGTGCGCTGCCAGCCCCTGAGCGCCCACCTCGACCACTACGAGGTCGCCGTCTTCTTCAACGAGCTCGGCCAAGAGAGCCGCACCCACCTCGACCTGTTCCTGGGCAACCGCTAGAGCGAAAGCTCCAGAACCCGCTCCACGCCCCCGAGGTCGGTGTGGACGCGCGCTTTGCAATCGGCGGCGCCCGCCAAGGCCAGGGCCCGTGCAGCCTGATCGTGGCCCAGCTCGCACAGGAGCCAGCCTCCGGGCCTCAGCCGCGGCAGGCCCTCCTCGAGGAGCCGACGGACCCACAGGTCCGGATCCCCGGCCGGAGCGAAGAGAGCCTCCGCCGGCTCGTGGTCGCGCACGTGAGGCTCGAGCTCCCCGCGCACGGCCGGATCCACGTAGGGCGGATTGGAGACGATCAGGTCCAGGTTCCGCTGGGGACGAACGGCGCCGAGACCATCCCCGCACCAGAGCACGAGCTCGGCCCCGAGGAGCTGAGCGTTCTGCCGAGCGTAGGCCAGGGCCCGCTGGGACCGGTCCACGGCCAGGACCTCGCTCCCCTGGAGCTCCAGGGCCAGGGTCACCGCGATGCACCCGGACCCGGTGCCCACGTCGAGCAGCCTGGGGCGGGACACCGCGCCCAAGCGCTCGCGGGCCAGGTCGCACAGGAGCTCGGTTTCGGGCCGAGGAATGAGGACACCGGGCCCCACCCGGAAGTCCCGCCCATAGAACTCCCGTCGCCCGCGCAGGTAGGCCGTCGGAGTGCCCTGGGCACGCTGCACGAGCAGCTCCCGGGCCCGCCGGACCTCAGGCTCCTGGACAGGTTGGTCCAGGGCCAGGAAGAGCTGGAGCCGTTCGTAGCCCAAGCCTTCGGCCACCAGGAGCTCCGCCGTGAGGCGGGGCTCGCCGACCCCCTTGCGTTCGAGGAACTCCCGCCCGCGGGCCAACATCTCCCGCGCGGTCCGGGGCGCTTCTTGCTGCGTCACGCTGATCGCGGCCCCTCCGGGCCCGGGGGACCTATCGACGGGTCTTGCGAGCCGCCTTGCGCGCCTCGATGGCGGCCTGCTTCTTGATGTCGCCTTCCTTCTTGGCCTGCATCATCGCCTCGATGATCGTCCAGGCCGCCAGAACTCCGCCGGCAGCCAGGAGGCCCCCACCGAGCACGGTGGCGATCGCCTCCAGGCTCCCGAAGCCCTCGCCGAAGCCCACGGCCAGGCGCGCGCCTCCGGCCAGCACCATGGCCAGGAACATGAGCGGGAAGATCGGGTTGAAGTTTCCCCAACGCTCGTAGGCGTAGATGTGAACCCAGGTGTAGGCCGCCCAGGCCAGGAGTCCGAGCTCCGCCATGGCGATGCCGACGTTCATGCCCTCGGTCTTGTCCATCAGCGGAAGGCCCACGCAGGCCGCCAGGATCAAGACCAGGGAGCCCAGGTGCAGAGCCGTCGGGAAGGGATGCTCGATGGCCCGCGCCGGCTTCTGCATGGAAGACGAACGGCGCTTGGGCTTGTCCTCTTCCTTGGGCTTGGGCTTGAGGTCGATCTCCGCCAGCTTCCCGAACGCTCCGGACAGCTTGGGCCCCCAGTTGTGCTTGACCTGCTGGAACCAGAAGTAGACCCCGAGCAGAGCGACGACCTTCGCCCCCACGCTCGTCAAGAGGCCCCCTCCGTGTCCCATCCAGGGCAACAGGGAGCCGGCCACGGCGATCACCGCGGCCGTGCGCAGGTGCTTGGGGGCCTTGTCCAGCTCCCGCAGGGGCGGGCGTTCTCCCTCGGCCAGGGGAGGAACGGGCCCGGGAGCCGGGGCGGCCGCGGGCGACTTCGGAGCCGGGGCCGGGCGCGGCTTGGGCCTGGGGGCCGGGGGAGACGTGGCGACCGCCGCCTTCTTCCTTTCGCGGGCCTCGGTGACTTGCATCTCGGCCTCGTCGGGCAGATCGGGGATCTCCTCGACCGAGTCCGGCAGCTCGGGCACGTCGTCGAGGTCAGGTAGATCGGGGAGGTCGTCGAATTCGGGGGTGTGGTCGCTCATGGGGCCGTCTTTCGGCTTTGCGCGGGCCAGAATGCCCACTCCTACAGTCTTGGGGGTCGAGAAACGAAGCGCAACCCATCGCTCGCCCCTGGCACTCGAATTCCCCCTATCCCTCCGAAATCGACCGGTTTCGGCCCCGGAAGCTCAACCGCTGAAGCCCCGATCAGAGGCTCTTGATGCGCTCTTCGCGGTCCTGGGCCTCCAGGGCCTCCAGGATCGGCCCCATGCGGCCCGCCATGACCGACTCCAGGGAGAAGTTCTGACCGAGGCGATGATCGCTGCAGCGGTTCTGGGGGAAGTTGTAGGTTCGGATGCGCTCGCTGCGGTCCCCGCTGCCGACCTGGGTCCGGCGCTCGGCCGCACGCTCTTCGTGCAGGCGATTGCGCTCCATCTCGAACAGGCGGGAACGGATGACGCGCATGGCCCGGGCGCGGTTCTTGTGCTGAGACTTCTCGTCCATGCACACGACCATCGTCCCGGTCGGCAGGTGGGTGATGCGCACGGCGGACTCGACCTTGTTCACGTGCTGGCCGCCGGCGCCGCTGGCCCGCATGGTGTCGATGCGCAGGTCTTCGTTCTTGATCTCGAGGTCCACGTCTTCCGCTTCGGGCAGCACGGCCACGGTGGCGGCGGAGGTGTGGATACGGCCCTGACTCTCCGTTTGGGGCACGCGCTGAACCCGGTGCCCTCCCGACTCGAAGCGGAAGTAACGCCAGGCGTTCTCCCCGCTCACGGCGAGGATGATCTCCTTGAAGCCCCCCACCTCCGACTCCTTGGCGGAGAGGAACTCGATCTTCCACTTCTTCTCCTCGCAGAAGCGCTGGTACATGCGCAGCAGATCCGCCGCGAAGAGCGTCGCCTCGTCCCCACCGGTCCCGGCCCGAATCTCGACGATGATCTTCTCGCGCTGCAGATCGGCGTCGGAGACCAGGGCCGACTTGATCAGGTCGTCGAGCTCGACCTCCTCCTGCTCGAGCTGGGAGAGTTCCTCCCGGGCCATGTCGGCCATCTCCTTGTCGACCTCGGGGTCCCCCAGGAGCTCGCCGGCCTCCTCTCGGTTCGAGAGCAGCTTGTCGTAGCGCTCCGACAGCTGAAAGGCCGACTCGAGCTGTCCCTGTTCGCGCAGGATCTCGGGGAAGCGCTTGGGATCGGAGGCGACCTCCGGGTCGGAGATCAGCTCGACCAGCTCTCGATAGCGACGCGCACGCTCGCGCAGCTTCTCTACGATCGCCGGCGCAATCCCCATGTAGGTCTTTCGGGAAGGCTCGCTGGCCTTCGGCCGCTACTTGGCGGCGGCGCCCGTCTTGCCGTACTTCTTGAGGAACTTGTCGACGCGACCGGTCGTGTCGACGAAGCGGTCCTTGCCGGAGTAGAACGGATGGCAGGAGCTGCAGATCTCGATCCGGAGCTCCTTGACCGTGGCGCGGGTCTGGAACGAGACCCCACAACCGCAGGTCACCGTGCACTCGACGTAGTTGGGGTGGATGCCTTTCTTCATAGTTCTTTGGCCCCCGGGGCAGCCCGAAGAGCCGGGTAGGTTAGCCGCGGACCGGCAGCCCTTCAAGGGGGACCGCCCCCAGGTCGCGCCAGAAGCTGGGCCTGGGGTTCCCCGCAGGCCCGCAGGAGCTCGAGGGTCAAGGCGACGGGCAGCCCGACCACGTTGTCGAACCCGCCCCCCTCGAGGGAGGTCACGAAGGCGTCCGCGTTCTCCTGAATCGCGTAGCCCCCGGCCTTGTCCCTCCATTCGCCCGAGGCCACGTAGGCCTCGACCTCGGCCGGAGCGATCGGCCGCATGGTGACCCGGGTGGTCTCCGAGTCGACGCGGCACGTCCGGCTCCCGGGGGCCAGGACGCAGACCCCGGTCACGACTTCGTGGGTCGAGCCCGACAGTCCCTCGAGCATGGCCCGGGCCTCCCCGGGGCCCTCGGGCTTGCCGAGAAGTCGCGTGGCCTCGGGCGTCGGGAGGGCCACGATCGTGTCGGCCGCCACGATCCAGGCGCGGGAGTTGCCGGGGTGAACCTCGGCCACGGCCCGGGCCTTGCGCTCGGCCAGGGCCCGCGCCCCCGAGACCGCATCGATTCCCGGGGCCAGGCTCTCGTCGACGTCGGAAACGGCGACGGTGAAGCGCAGGCCGGCGCTCGTAAGCAAGTCGCGCCGCCGCGGTGAAGCGGAGGCGAGCACGATCACCTGCGCGCCCCTCGCTTCGTCTTCCGCTTGGTCGCCGGCTTCTTCGTGACCTTTTTCTTCTTCTTGGTCACCGGCTTCTTCTTGGCAACCGGTCTCTTCGTGACCTTCTTCTTGGTGGTCTTCTTCTTGGTCACGGGCTTCTTGGTGCCCTTCTTGGTCGTCGTCTTCTTCTTCGTCGCCTTCTTGGACGTGGTCGTCTTCTTGGCGGCCTTCTTCTTGGTCGCCTTCTTCGCAGCCGGCTTCTTGGTCACCTTCTTCTTGGCAGCCTTCTTCGCGGCCCGCTTGGCGGCCTTCTTGGCATCGGCCTTGCGCTTGGCCTCCCGGGCCGCCTCGCGCTTCTTGCGGGCAGCCTCGCGCTCGCGCTTGGCCTCCTCCTGCTGCTTGCGCTTGAGTCCCTGGGCCTTCTTCTTGGCCAGCTCCTTCGTGCGACGACGCGCTTCGGCCTCGGCCCGCTTGCGCTCGCGCTCCTCTTCCTTGCGGCGGCGCTCTTCTTCCTTCTTGCGCTGCGCCTCGAGTCGCTGCTGTTGCACCTTCCATTCCCGGTGGACCTTGGCCCCGTGGGGACAGGCATCCAGCAGGGGGCATTCCCAGCAGCGCGGCTTCTTGGAATCGCACCACTCCCCGGCAACCTGCCCGATGCGTACCGCGAAATCGGTGCGCTTGCCCGCCGGGACCAGCGGCTCGAGGGCCGCCTGGGCCTTGCGGATCGAGGAGGTGCGCTTCATCAGCCCCAGGCGGTCCATGACGCGGATGACCCCCATGGTCACCGGCATCTCCTCCGGGTTGGCGCGCAAGAGCAGGTAGTGCCCGGCACTCTGCCCGAGGAACTCGAGCTGGGCCATGAACTTGCCGGCCTCGACGAAGTCCTGGCTCAAGAACTCGATGTCGAAGCCGTGGTTCTTCTGGAACACCTCCTGGAGGTACTCCTTCACCGCGCGGGCGACGGCCAGCTGGACGTCGTGGCTCTTGGACTTGACCAACCCCTGGAACTCCTGCACCTGGGAGACGCGCAGCTCGTTCCAATCGGGATACTCCTTGCCGAGCGCCTTGAGCGTCGCCTGCGCCTGGGACTCGGTCAGCTGCCGCGAAAGGACGCAGTAGAGTCCAACTTCGAGCAGGTTGGCCTCCTTCAGGTCCTCGGTCGGCTTCCAGTCGATCTTGACCTTGCCGAGGAGCTGGGAGAGTTTCTTCGCCTTATCGCTCACGTCGTTCTCCCGAATGCAATGGGGTCGAAGCGCCGCCCCTACCTCAAGCGGGAAACGGGTGGGACGCCGAAAGTTGTGGGAAGGAGGCGCCGTCGCAGACCTTCCGGTCCGCGATCTATTCCTCGGAGCCTTCCGCCTCCGCTGCGGCGGCCGCGGCCTTGGCTGCTTCGCGCTTGGCCTTGACCCGTTCCTCGTAACGCGCCTGCTTGCGCTCAGCGCGGGCCGTCTTCTCCTCCGTACGCTTCGCCTTGGCCGCCGTCTTGGCGTTGCGCCCCGTACGCTTGCGGCGCGCGGGCGCGGGCATCCCCTCGTAGACACCTTCCCGCTTGAAGATGGAACGCACCGTGTCGCTGGGAAGAGCTCCACGCTGAACCCAGTGGCGAGCGCGGTCGACGTCCAGCTTGAGGCGCAGATCCGCCACCGACGAAACCGGGTCGTAGACACCCAGGGTTTCGAGGGTCCTTCCGTCCCTCGGGAAGGAAGAGTCTGCCACGGAGATGCGGTAGCAAGGACGGTTGCGGCGCCCCGTGCGCTTCATGCGGATGACTACGGCCATTCGATCGGAACTCGGTCTGTGGAAAGTGGAGGAAGCGCAGGTACGGAGGCCCACGCCGCAGGAGCTTCAAAATCGGGCGAAGAGTCTAGCGTTTCTTGCCGCCTTTTCTCCCCTTCTTCCTTTTCTCTTTGCGCTTGCGCTTCGAGCCGCTCTTGCGCGTGGCCGAGCTCCCCATGGGGCGGGGACCGCCCCCCAGGAGGCCGCCGAGATCTCCGCCGGGGCCCCCTCCCATGCCCCCGAGGCCTCCGAGTCCGCCAGGAAGCCCGCCCCCGCCGGCGGGCGCCCCCCCTCCGCGCCCGAAGAGACCGCCGAGCAGACCTCCGCCGCCCTGATCCCCCAGGAGGCCCCCGTCGGGCGACATGTCCCGCAGGGTCTCCTTCTTGGCCTTGGACCCCAGCTTGGCCCCGAGGCCCATCTTGTTCATCTGCTTCATGACCTTCTTCATCGACTTGAAGGAGCGCAGAAGGTCGTTGACCGCCCCGACGTCCTGGCCGGCTCCGCGAGAGATCCGGCGGCGCCGGCTCATGTCGAGCTGCTCGGGGTGCAGGCGCTCGTGGGGAGTCATCGAGGTGAACAGGGCCTCGAGCCGGTTCATCTGGCCGTCGTTGACGTCCACCTGGTCCAGCAGCCCCCCCATCCCGGGCAGCATGCCCAGCACCTTCTTCATGGGGCCGAGCTTCCGGATCATCCGGATCTGGGCCAGCATGTCCTCCAGGGTGAAGCTCCCGAGGACCATCTTCTCGTAGCTTTCCCGGGCCTCGTCCTCGCTGATCTGCTCCTGGGCCCGCTCGACCAGGCCGACCACGTCGCCCATGCCCAGGATGCGACCGGCCATCCGTTCAGCCGAGAAGGCGTCCAGGTCATCGATCTTCTCCCCCGTGCCGAGGAACAGGATCGGGCAACCGGTGATCGCCTTCAGGCTGACGGCCGCACCGCCGCGGGCATCCCCGTCGAGCTTGGTGAGGATGACGCCGGTCAGCTCCAGCTCCTCGTGGAAGGCCTGGGCGCTGCGCACGGCGTCCTGACCCGTCATCGCATCGCAGACCAGGATCTGGTTGTCCGGGGAGGTCAGGCGAGCGATCTCCCCCACCTCGGCCATCAGCTCCGCGTCCACGTGCAGACGCCCGGCCGTGTCGAGGATGACCGTATCGAAGGACTGCGCCCGCGCGTGGTCGACGCCGCGGGCACAGACGTCCGGCGCCGTCAGCCCTTCTTCGTGAAAGACGGGCACGTCGAGCTTCTTGCCGAGCACGCGCAGCTGCTCGACCGCCGCGGGCCGTTTGATGTCCGCCGCCACGAGCAGCGGACGGCGGCCGTGCTTCTCGCGCAGGAACTTGGCCAGCTTGGCGCAGGTCGTGGTCTTGCCGGCCCCCTGCAAACCGGCCATCAAGATCACCGTCGGAGGCTTCTTGGCCACGTTGAGCGTGGCGTCCTCGGGCCCCATGAGGTCGACCAGCGCCTGGTTGACCGCGTGCACGAACTGATCCGAGGGGTCCACGCCCCGCACGAGCTCGGTGCCGAGGACCGTGGTGCGCACCCGTTCGACGAAGTCCTTGGCGACCTTGAAGTGGACGTCGGCCTCGAGCAGGGCCTGCCGCACGGCGCGCAGACCGTCCTCGATGTTCTCTTCGTTGATCTCCTTGGCGCCCCGCAGGAGCCCGAAGGCGGAGGACAGTCGCTGGGTGAGTGTTTCGAACATGACGAGAGGGAGCCTACAGGCCCCCGAGAAAGGGGATCAAGTTTCGACCTGGAAGCGCGGGGGGCCGTCACCCAAAGAAGGGCCGGAGAGGCAGGTTTCCTCGGGTTTCCGCGAAGAATCCGGCCGCTGGGGGCGTCTCCCCAGGGAAGGCAACCTCCAAGGCGCGCTTGTCGCGTCCTGGCCCCGGGGCGGTCTCCGCCCTGCGAGGCCCGGCCGGTGTGGACCCGCAGGGGGGTTCGCACCGGCCTTTTCGTTCGGGGCTCAGGAGGCCTTCTCGCGCCGGATGCGCGCCCCGAGGTTGGCCAGCCTGGACTCGATGCGCTCGTAGCCGCGATCGATGTGGTAGACCCGGTGGACCCGCGTCTCGCCGTCGGCGACGAGGCCGGCGAGCACCAGGGCCGCCGAGGCCCGCAGGTCGGACGCCATGACGCTGGCGCCGGACAGGCGCTGGACCCCCTCCACGACGGCGGCACTGCCCTGCCGTCGAATGTGGGCCCCGAGACGCAGGAGCTCCGCCAGGTGCATGTAGCGGTCCAGGAAGATGCGCTCGGTCACGATGCTGACCCCGTCCGCCAGGGCCATCAGCGCCATCCACTGGGCCTGGAGGTCGGTCGGGAACCCCGGGTGAGGTTGGGTCGTGATGTCGGTGGGCCGCAGTCGAGCTCCCGCCTCCCGGGGCTGCACTTCCAGCCAGTCCGCCCCGCGCTCGATCGAGACACCGGCCTTCCAGAATGCGTCCAGCACCGAGGAGAGGTCCTCGGGTCGGCAGTCCTCGACCCGCACCCTGCCCCCGGTGAGAGCACCGGCCACGAGGTAGGTGCCCGCCTCGATGCGATCGGGGATGACCCGGTGCCGAGCCGCTCCGAGGGACGCGACGCCCTCGATCTCGATGCGCGGGGAACCGGCCCCGTGGATCTGGGCTCCCATGGCCCTCAGGCACTCGGCCAGATCGACCACCTCGGGCTCGCAGGCCGCACCGTGCAGCACGGTCGTGCCCCGGGCCAGGACGGCGGCCATCATCACGTTCCGGGTCGCCCCCACCGAGGAGCCGAAGGGGGTGCCCAGGAAGACCTCGGCCCCGCGCAGCCCTCCGTCCGGAGCCAGGACGCTGA
Source organism: bacterium (assembly GCA_030428965.1). Classification (GTDB taxonomy): domain Bacteria; phylum Planctomycetota; class UBA1135; order UBA1135; genus JAUIEE01. The sequence continues at coordinate 13,611 of JAUIEE010000068.1, forward strand.
CGATACCCGCCTCGTGGCGAACCTCGGCCCCCAGGGCCTCGAATCCCTTCAGGTGCACGTCCACGGGCCGCACCCCGAACACGCAGCCCCCCGGAAAGCTGACGTCCGCACGCCCGCAGCGTGCCAGCAACGGTCCCAGGACCTCGAACGAGGCGCGCATCTTGCGCACCAGCTCCCAGGGCGCCACAGGATCGATCTCCGCCGGGGCCTGGATCCCCAGTCGCCCGCCCGACTGCTCACCGCTCACGTCGCAGCCGAGCTCCCGCAGGATGCCGACCATCGTGCGAACGTCGGCCAGGTCGGGCACGTTCTCCAGTTCGAGCCGCTCCTGGGTCAGGATCGAGGCGGCCAGGATGGGCAGGACCGAGTTCTTGGCCCCGACCACGGGCACGCGGCCTTCCAGCCTGCGACCCCCTTCGATGACGAAGATGTCCATGGATCAGACCCCCGCGCTGGGCAGCATGCTTCCCAGCGGGCGTCCGCCGAGAACGTGTAGATGGAGGTGATCGACCTCCTGGCCCCCCTCGGAGCGGGTGTTGGCGATCAGGCGCCAACCCCTCTCCAGCTTCTCCTGACGCGCCACGTGGGCCGCGGCCGAAAGGAGCTGGCCGGCCAGCTCGGGATCCTCGAGGTCCCAGAGGGAATCGAGGTGCTGCTTGGGGATCACCAGGACGTGGGACGGCGCCTGGGGCCGGATGTCCCGAAAGGCCAGGCACGTGGCGTCCTCGTAGACTTGCTCGGAGGGAATCTCGCCCTCGACGATCTGGCAAAACAGGCACCCCATGGATGGTCTTTCCTCCAAGCTGCGGGTCTCTAAGGTGGCGGCTCCAGACCCTAACCTGTGCAGGTGCCGGGACCTCGGGCGATTTGACCGGAATCGGGGGCATTCCTATCATGGCGCGCCTCCACGGTCGGAAGGGAACGCTTCCCGCCCGTCGGGAGCCCTAGTCTCCCATCCCTCCGCCCATCCCCTGGTCCGGTTTTCCACCTTACCCACGGTGCGCACCCGCGCCCTTTCGCGGAAGAGGACTCGATCTTCCGCCACGGCCATGACCGCAGAAGCAACCGACTCCGCCCTCTCCGCCGACGACGAGCTCACCCCGCTGGCCCCTCCGACCGTGAAGGAGTCCGAAAGCGTGACCGAGTTCGACCTCCGCACCGCCGACCCCATCAGCTTCGCGGTCCTGGAGCAGAACCGCACCTACCTCTACCGCAACTTCGATCGCCTGAACGGCTTCCGCGCGACGGTCGAAGGCATGCCCACCTCGGGTGAGGAAGGGCGTCGACGGGGCCTGGGCTGGTGGATGCTGGCCGAGTACGGCAAGTGCGCGGATGAGCTGGAAGCCTACGACTCCGACGACACGGCCGCCTTCACGCGGGCCAAGGCCCTCTTCTCGAAGCGGCGTTTCGAAGAGGCCGCCAAGATCTTCGAGCGCCTCACCCGGTCCTACCCGGCCGAACCCCGCCCGCGGGAAGGCTGGATCGAGAGCCGCATCGAACACGGCCTGGAGAGCGGTGCCGACCCCGACGCCCTGGTCGCCGAGCTGCGCAAGGAGGTCGAGTCGGCGCCCGACGAGTTCGCCGAGAGCGCCGAGGGCTGCTACCTGCTCGCCCGCCTGCACGAGGTCGAGCGCGACTGGGAGAGCGCCCTCGACTGCTACGAGCGCGCGCGCCGCATGGACGGCACGCACCGCGCGCTCTTGACCCGTTTCGCCCACCTGGCGGAGCGGACCGGGCTCGACGAGCTGGCCATCACCGTCTACGAACAGCTCGTCTGCCAGCACCCCGCCGACCGGGACAGCCTGGTCAACCTGGGCGTGCTCTACGAGGACCACGGTCGAGATTCGGATGCGGCCGCGTGCTACGACACGGTCTCCAAGAACGACCCGACCGACGAGCGCGCCCTCTTGTACCTGGCCGACGCCAGGGCGGCCATGTCGAGCTTCTACGACGAGGATCTGGAGAAGAAGGAGGATCGCCTCAACC
>JAUIEE010000069.1 GCA_030428965.1 bacterium
GGCGGTGGAGAAGGACACCCGTCTGGTCTGCGTCCTGAACGACAACGGCTTCGCCATCAGCCCCGGGTTCGGAGCCCTGCACGAAGCGCTCCAGGACGCGGAACGCGCCGAGGATCTGTTCGGCGCCCTCGGCTACCACTACATCGGCCCGGTGGATGGACACGACCTCGAGGACCTGATCGGCGCCTTCGAGGAGGCCCGGGGCAGCGAAGAGGTCCCGATCGTGCACGTCAAGACCACCAAGGGCCACGGCTGGCCGGCGGCCCAGGACCACCCCTACCGACAGCACTTCTCGTTCCCCTTCGACGTGGACTCGGGAAAGCCGCGAGAAGCGGTGCCCCAGGTGACCTACCCCACGGTCGCGGCGGCGGAGATCGGACGAGCCATGGAAGCGGACGACGACATCGTGTGCATCACGCCGTCCACGCTCTACGCCACGGGCCTCGATCGGGTCTTCGAGCGCTTCCCCGAGCGCACGTTCGATCCCGGCATGGAAGAGCAGCACGCCATGACCCTGACGGTGGGCCTGGCCCTGGGCGGACTCAAGCCGGTCATCGCCTACCAGTCCACCTTCATGCAGCGCGCCTTCGATCAGCTGATCCACGACGTGTGCTTCATGAACCGGCCGACGCTCTTGCTCTCGTTCCGCAGCGGCTTCGCCGGGTACGACAACCCCACCCACCACGGCGTCTACGACTTCTCCTACCTGCGCTGCCTGCCCAACCTGCGCGTGCTCTACCCCAAGGACGCCTTCGAGGCACGCCGCATGGTGCGCGACGAGCTGGCCGAGCTGAACGGGCCGACCCTGATCCTGATGCCCTACGGCCCCATCGAGGAGCACGAACCGGCCGCGGAGCTCGAGCCCCGCTCCACCTTCGCCCAGGCCCAGCTCTGCAAGCAGGGCCGGGACCTGGTCCTCGTGTGCGTGGGTCACAAGTTCGCCGCGGCCCAGGAGGCGTGCGCCGAGCTCGAACGGGGCGGCCTAGAGCCCGGACTCATCAACCTGCGCGTCCTGCAACCCCTGGATTGCGACCACCTGGTCGAGGCCCTGCGCCCCTACGAGCGGGTGGTCACCCTCGAGGAAGCCGTGATCGAGGGGGGCGTGGGAAGCGCTGTCTCCGATCTCGTCCACGACCACGACCTCGGCTGCGAGGTCCTGCGTCTGGGTCTGCCGCGCGGCTTCATCGAGCCGGGATCGGCCGAGGAGCTCGCTTCGGCCTACGGTCTCGACGCCCGGGGCGTGCTCGAAGCGATCCGGGAACGCTGGACGGACCTGGCATGAGCTCGACCTCGAGCCTACGGGGCCGCGTCGCCCTGGTCACCGGCTCCTCGCGCGGGATCGGCAGGGCCATCGCCCTGGCCTTCGCCCAGGCCGGGGCGTCCGTCGGCGTGACCTACCGCAGCCGCGAAGACGAGGCCCTCGAGGTCGCTCGCGAGTGCGGAGATGCCCTGGCGCTCCCCCTCGACGTGACGAGTCGAGCCGACGTCCAGCGGGCCGTGGAGCTCGTCCTCGAACGCTGGGGACGACTCGACGTCCTGGTGAACAACGCCGGCTACCTGAAGCAGGAACCCTTCGAGACCATCAGCGAGGAGAGCTGGGACCACACCCTGAACGTCAACCTCAAGGGACCCTTCCTTTGCACCCAGGTGGTCCAGCCCGTCTTCGAACGCCAGGGCTCGGGCTGCATCATCAACGTGTCCTCGGTCGGTGGGCAGTTCGGCGGGCCGAAGGCACCCCACTACGCGGCCTCCAAGGCCGCCCTGCTCGCCTTCACCAAGTCCAGCGCGCGCCTGTTCGCTCCCCAGGGCGTACGGGTCAACGCCATCGCTCCGGGCTTCATCCGGACCGAGATGATCGCCGACCTCCTGAGCGACGAGCAGGAAGCCGAGATCGCCGCGGGCCTGCCCCTCGGGCGCATCGGGGAGCCCCGCGACGTGGCCGATGCGGCGCTCTACCTGGCAGGTGCCGCGGACTTCGTGACGGGCGCCGTCATCAACGTCAACGGCGGCCAGTGGATGGGCTAGCGGACCGCCAGGACCTCAGGATCGTCCGCGCTGCCCGAGAGCGCGGATCTTCTCCTTGAGGGTCTCCGCTCCCTGGCTGTCTCCCAGCTGCGTCCGGGCGAAAACGAGCGCCCCCAGGGCCTGGACGTGATTCGAATCCAGGAGAAGAGCCTGCTCCAGGGCCTGGGCGCCGGGCTCCATGCGCTCGAGCTCGATCAGGCTGATGCCCAGGAGGTACCAGAGGTGGGCGCGCAGCGGTGCTTCCTCGAGCAGCCGCTCCAGGACGGGGACGGCCGCCGCGTGGTCCCCTTGATGGATCAAGGTGAGGGCAAACCCCTCGCGCGCCTCGCGGCTGCGGGGATTCGCCGAGGCGTGCCGAGCGTAGAGGGCCTGGGCCTGATCGACCTTCCCGTTCTCGAGCAGCAGGCTGGCCTCGATCAGCTCGTTCAGCTCGGCCAGGCCGGAACGCGGACTGGGCAGGTGGTCGGCCTCGAAGGGATCGGGCAGCTCGAGCACGACTCCGTCGGTCTTCAGCCGCGGCTTGGCCAGGACCTCCATCAGTTTCGCGACGTAGGCGGGAACCTGGTCCCGCGAGCTGGCGATGCGCTCGTCCACGTCGTTCTTGTCGCTCCCGGCGAAGAACGCGGGCTCGCTCGAGTGGACGTACTTTCCGTCGGCGTCGACCCAGCCGACCAGGGGCGACCAGCCGAAGGACAAGAAGCCCTTATAGGACTCGAAGTAGAGACCCCGGTCCGGATTGGCCTTCAGGAGACTGAAGCCGTCGACGTCGAGGGGCGCCTCGACGCCCAGGAGCTCCAGGACGGTCGGGTAGACGTCCACACTCCCCGCCAGGGCGTCCGAGCGGCCGGGCCCCGAACCTGAGCCCAGCTTCAGGAGCAGCGGAATGCGCAGGGTCGTGCTGTTCGTGAAGAAGCCGTGGGCTCGCTCGTCCTTTTCGCCGAACGCCTCGCCGTGGTCCGCCAGGACCAGCACGCTCACCGACGGAGGCAACGCCGCCAGGATGCGGCCGAGGGCGTCGTCGCAGGCGGCCACCTCCGCCGAATACGGATTCCCCGGAGTGCGGCCCATGTGCTCGGGTGCGGGCGCGTAGGGCAGGTTCGGGTCCGAGAACTGGATCCAGGCGAAGAACGGACGCCCGGCGTCGGGGCGCGCTTCCAGCCAGGCCACCGCTCGATCGAGCACCTCCCCGGCCCGACGTTCGGCCCGGCCTGGATTCGGATCGAGCAGGGAGCGAGCGGGAAGGTCGTAGAGATCGAAGCCTTGCCCGAAGCCCGAGGATTCGTCGAAGACGGTCGAGCCCAGGAAAGCCGCCGTCTCGTGACCGGCTTCGGCCGCCAGCTCCGCCAGGGTGTCGGCCGCGGCGGGCAGGGAACCGGCCAGGTCGTCGCGCACGGTGTGACGCGGAGGGAAGAGACCGGTCATCATCGAAGCATGGGCCGGTGCGCTCACGGGAGCCACGCTGAGGGCGTTCCAGAAGACGAGGCTCTGCTGCGCCAGCTTGGCCAGGTGGGGAGTCACCTTCTGCGGCGCCCCGTAGGGCGTCAGGGCGTCGGGCCGGGTCGCGCCGAGGGTCACCAGGAGCACGGACCCTCGCGGCCGGCTCGCTCCGGGCTCCGCCTCGGAGGCCGGCGCGCAGGACAGGGTGAGGGCCAGCCAGGACAGGGTCGCACGCAGCGCCGTCGAGTTCATAGTTCGAAGCCTCCCCGCAGGAAGAGGAACACGCCGAGCCCCGCTGAAAGCAGGGTGACCAGCATCAGGTACAGACGGAAGGGCTGCTTGCGCGTCTTGTGGCGGAAGACGCGCACGCCGATCCAGGCCCCCACGAAGCCCCCGCACAGGGCCAAGAAGAGCAGGCTCGCCTCGGGCACGCGCCGGCCTCCGCGCGAGGCGCGCCACTTGTCCCAGCCCCACACGACGAACGTGAGCCCGTTGGCCCCCAGGAGAGCCCACAGCCAGAAGGGTTCCATCCCCTAGAAGATACCCGCTAGCCGGTCTCTTCGTTCCAGTTCGGTCGCCGTCGCCGCAGGCCCTGGGTGATGTCGGTCAACAGCCCCTGGCGCCAGGCCCGCAGGCGATAGTCGCCGTCGAAGAACAGGACCAGCCCGCGCATGCGCGCATCGATCTGGGTGTAGTCGAAGGAGGCCGAGGCGTCGTTCGTCACCGGCACGCTCACGTTCACGTTCCAGTTCTGGTCCTGGTACCAGCCGTAGGCCAGGGCCACGCCATCTCCCTCGTACTCCCACACCCAGAGGGGCGCCCCCAGCCGCTCGAGCCAGGGAGTGAGGTCGTCCCCCACGGCGAGCTCTTCCTGGAGCTCGTCGGAGACCGGCTCGAAGCGTGAGGTACGGGTCCAGCGCGCGCTGACGCAACCGAGCGACAGCCCGAAGAGGACGATCAGGGCCAGGCCCTTCATTCGTTCGGCTCGTCGTCGTGGATGGAGTTCCACGGCATGCCGTAGCGAGCGTCGTCGAAGGTCAGGGTCGCCGCCACGTGGGTCAGGACGTCGTTCTCGTCGAAGAACGTCCAGATGCGGTCCTCGCGCGTGTCGTCGTTGAAGAGTGCCACCACGACCAGCCACAGGCCCGAGCGCTTGTTCGCCTGGGCGTCGAAGCGGTAGGCGCTGCGCCGTCCCAGCTGGACGACCTCGTTGGGGGCTCCGAGCCAGCGCACCGCTTCGGCCGCCGTGGTCACGCCGGGCTCGAGCTTGGCCAGCCGAGCCGACCCCAGAGGTTCGTTGACCGTGGCGCGGGAAACGAAGCAGCTCCCCAGGAGGGGGACGAGGAGGAGGAGGGAGAGAATCTGTCGCATGGGGGAACTCTACTTCAGGGGAGCTCGGAAACGAGGGGGCTCTGCGTCTCGAACCCCAACCTCTCGTCCCGGGCCTCGACCCGGATCCGGATCGTCCGGTAGACCCAGTCCACTCGTTCCTGGGCCGTCGCCCGATCGGGGCCCACCACCACGAAGACCCCGAAGCGGTGGGCGTGGCTGAGACTCTCGGGGATCTCGTCCCCCACCTCGTACCAGAACTCGAGCTTGGTCACCCATTCCTGGGCCTCGACCTCCTCCACGCCATCGACCCCGAGCAAGCGCCCGGGCGGCGGGAAGAAGTAGCGGTTCGCGACCGCCTGCTCGAAGCGCGGCGTGAGGTCCGCCACGTCCGGCGCCTGCCCGATGGCGAGCTGCACGGCCGAGCGCACGTAGTTCACGCCGCTGCCCCAGGGAACGAGTCCGGCGCAGAAGTCGCCCCCGGAAAGACGCCCCGCGATCTCGATCACGAAGGGCCCCTCGGGGGTCAGCACCACGTCCCCCTTGGCCACCCCGTGGGTGATGCCCAGGGCGCGCGCCGCGCGCTCCACGAGCCGAGACGTCTCCGGGCGCCGGTCCTCGAAGGCCGAGGGCACCCAGCCGCCGTTCTCCATGATCTGCGGGCGGAAGCGCTCGAGCAGCTCGTAGTTGCGATCCGCGTAGCCCGGGGTCGCCGCCCAGCTTCCGGCCAGGATGCTCTCGGTACTGATCTGGGGTCCTTTGAGGAACTCCTCGACCAGGACGCGTCCGCAGTAGGAGAACTCGCGCGCCCGCCGGAACAGGTCCGCGAAGTCGGAGCTGCCGTCCAGGAGGAAGACGCCCCGGGATCCGGAGCGGTCGATGGGCTTGAGCACCAGAGGTCCCCTCTCCGCGAACAGCATCTCGACCTCCGCGGTCGAGAAGACCTCCCGGAACCAGGGCACCGCAATGCCCGCGGCCGCGAGGCACTCCTTCATGGCCAGCTTGTCGGTCGTCAGATGCGCGGCCTGCGCGCTGAGGGCCGGTGTGCCCAGGTAGCCGGCGACGGCCGAGACCACGTCGGGAATGTCGCTGCCCATGGTGAGCACTCCGATCGGTGCCGGGCCGGGACGGGTCCGCAGGAAGGTCACGATGCCCTCCACGTCCCGCGTGCTCACCACGGCATGCTCGTCCGCGAGCGCGAAGCCGGGGGAAGCCGGGTTCTGGTCCAGGGCTAGGACCGAGAGCCCCATCTGCTGGGCGGTCTCGATCAGGTAGAGCTGATCGGCGCTCGCACCGAGGACCAGGAGGGTGCCTTGCTTCATAGATCGTCTCCGAGCAGGGAGCGGGCCAAGCGACCGGCCCCCAGGCCGAGCTCGACGGGAGGACGAAGGGGAGCGGGCCTTTGCCGCTCCACGAGGGAACCGAGATCGATGGGGAGCCCTTCCCGGGCCACGCCTAGGGAGCGGTGGAAGCCGTCGCGTTCGTACCAGGCGAGGGCTTCACGGTCGGAGTCGTAGTTGGCCAGGATGCCGGCGGGCACTCCCAGGAAGGCCAGCTCGTAGAGCGTCGTGCCCAGGGCCGTCAGGGCGCGCTGGCTGCGCGCCATCCAGGGATAGGGCGACTCCCCGGGCGTCAGCACGCGCGAGCGGGGAAAACGGCGGGTCTGCGCTTCGATCGCCTCGCGACGGACTTCCATGTGTCGCCCGACGGTCACGACCACCGGGCCGGCATCGGCGGGCAAGGCCTCCAGCGCGCGCTCGGTCAAGCGGCGCGGGTCGCTGCCCCCGAAGCTCACGAACCAGGCCACGTCCCGATGCTCCGGCGGTCTCTGGGACAGCACCTCGGGCCCCAGGGGAATCCAGCCGGCCCCCGAGCGCACTCGATCGGCGTGGGCGCGGTCCCAGTCGTCGGGCTCGAAGTGCAGGGCCGGATAGACCAGTGCCTGGGCCCGCTCCCGGGCCGGCGTCCGGTTCTCCACCAGAAGGGCGCGTACGTCGCGCTGCTCCAGTCGCTCGAGCAAAGGGGAGCGGTCTTCGAAGCCGTCGATCCAGACCTTGCCCGAGGCGGCCCGCCACCAGTCCGGATGCTGCGCTTCGATCACGGCCTCAAGGCCGTCGCCCGCCAGCATCTCGCAGCTCGTCCGGTCGTCCACGACCAGGAGCGGCCGGGCGCCGACCCGACGCAACTCCAGGGCCACGGCCCTGGAGCGCATGACGTGGCCCATGCCCGTTCGCGGACCGCTGGAGGCCCGCAGGAAGACGCGCGGCGTTTCCGACCTAAGCGACATCCGGGAGTCGCTTCGCGGACCAGCTTCCGACCCGGCGAATCTGCGGCGGAGGAAGGGCGCGCAGGCGTCGGTTGTCCGCGCTCTCCTGCACGTCCGCGTTGATCCCGACCAGCTCGGGTCGGGCGCGGAGCCAATCGAGAACCACGTCCAGGGGAACGTCGCTCCCGTACTCTTCGTCGAACGTCTCGAACAGGAGCCTCACCAGGCGCAGATCGGACTCCTCGTCCACGCACAGCCGCAGGCCGCGGTCCTGGTAGCGCTCGTCGGGCCGCATCTCGACCACCCGCAGGTCGGAAAGGTGGGAGCGCAGGAAGAAGCTGCCCACGTGCTCCCGATCCAGGGGGTTCTCGGAGTGCGCGGCGAGCCGCAGAGCCCTGGCTGAAACGACCGTCTGTCCGCCGAGCACTCCGTCGAAGGCGCCCGCCGGCTGACACCAGGTCAAGTCTCCGTCGAAGCGTTCGAGGGCCGCGAGCTGATCGTCGATGAAGACCGGATCCACCAGGGGCGCGTCCCCGGTCACGCGCACCACGTAGGTCGGGTCGAACTCGTCCAGCAGCGCTTCGAAGCGCGACAGAACGTCGTCCAGGGATCCGCGCCGGTAGGGAATGCCGCGCACCTCGAGCTCGGCGCACAGCGGATCGTCGCTCGCCTCGTCGGAGGTCAGGACGAGGACCTCGTCGATGCGACGGCTTGCCAGGAGGCGCTCGTAGACCCGCTGGATCATCGGCTCCCCCGCGAGCTCGGCCAGGGCCTTGCCCGGGAGCCGGCTCGAGCTCATCCGCGCCTGGATACCGGCGACGGCGTGATTTCTGTTTCTTTCCACTCGACCAGAGCTCCGATGACGCGGTCCTGATCCTGACGTCCCAGGAGTGGATAGATCGGCAGGCTGAGCGCGGTCCTGGAGTGGCTCTCGGCCCGGGGCAGCTCGAGGGTGCCGTAGCGCTCCCGAAACCAGGGCTGGAGCACGACGGAGGCGTAGTGCAGCTGGGGTGAGATCCCGCGGGCCCGCAGGTGCTCGATCAGGGAGGCGCGCTTCTCCGCCGGCACCCGCACGACGAACAGGTGCCAGGCGTGCTCGCGGCCTTCGTCACCGGCGGACAGGAACTCGAAGCCTTCCTCGGCCGCCAGGGCCTTGTGGTACCTGCGGGCCACCCGGCGACGCTCTTCCAGGAACCCCTGCAGCCGCTGGATCTGGCTGCGGCCGAGGGCCGCGTGCAGGTCGCTCAGCCGGTAGTTGTGCCCCAGCTCGACCATGTTCCAGCCGGGCAGGCTGCCGTCCTCGGTCGCCGCGATGCCGTGGGAGCGCAGCCGGCCCAGGCGTTCCGCCAGGCCACGGTCGTGGGTCAGGACGGCGCCCCCCTCCGCGGTGGTGATCAGCTTGACCGGATGGAAGGAGAGGCAGGTGGCATCGACCTCGGGGTGCTCCCCCACCCGGTAGAGCTGTCCGTCCACGGTGTAGCTCGCTCCCAGGGCGTGGGCCGCGTCCTCGACCAGGCGGAAGCCGAAGCGTCGCTTGAGATCGATCACGCGCTGCATGTCGCAGGGCAAGCCCGCGAAGTGCACCACGGTCAGGACATCGACCTGGCGCCCCTCTTCCAGGGCCTCCTCGACCTGATCGAGGTCCAGGTTGCCGCTCTGCGACTCGATGTCCACGAAGTCCACCTCGGCACCGGTGTGCAAGGCGGCGGTCGCCGTGGCGAGGAAGGTGTTGGCGGTCGTCAGGACCCTCTGCCCCGCACCGAGCTCCAGGGCGCGGTAGGCCAGCTCGAGGGCGCAGGTCCCGTTGGTCACGCACACGGCGTGGGGCGCTCCGGTCTCGCGACGCAGCGACTCCTCGAAGCGCGGCACCTCGGGCCCCTGGGTCAAGAAATCTGCCGCCAGGACCCGGCGAATGGCCTCGACGTCCTCTTGCGCGATGCTCTGTCGGCCGTACCCGATCGAGGTCGGCCGTGAGGAGAGATCGGAATTCGCGCGGGTCGAGTCCATGGCCCCTAGACGTCGTGGGCCAGCATGTCGACCAGCTCTTCCCGAGTCAGACGCCATTCCTTGTCGCTCGAGCGGTAGTTGAAGTTGTGCCCGACCCGCTCCCCGCCCGGAGTCTGGCCCCCGTTCCAGAGGCGCAGGGTCGGGAAGACGGCGAAGTAGTCGTCGAAGCGCAGGGTGTTGTGGCCCTCGTCGAAGGGAATCAGGACCTCGTGCAGCTTCTCCCCCGGCCGGATGCCCGTCGGCTTCGTGTCGCAGTCGGGCCACAGCCAGGAGACGAGGTCCTGCAGGGTCGAGCTCTTGTGCTTGGGCACGAAGATCTCCCCGCCGTGCATGTCCTCGAGGCGATCCAGGACGAACTGGACAGCCTGCTTGAGGCTGATCCAGAAGCGCGTCATCTCGTCGTGGGTGATCGGCAGCTGGCGCGTTCCCTGGTCGTAGAGCTTCTGGAAGTACTCGATCACGCTCCCGCGCGAGCCGAGCACGTTGCCGTAACGCACGACGCTGAAGCGCGTCTCCGAGGAGGCCGAGAGATGGTTGGCCGCCACGAAGCATTTGTCGGAAGCCAGCTTGGTCGCTCCGTAGAGGTTGATCGGGTTGGCGGCCTTGTCGGTCGAGAGGGCGATGACGCGCTTGACCCCGCAGTCGATGGCGGCCTCGATCACGTTCTCCGCCCCACCGATGTTCGTACGGATGCACTCGAAGGGGTTGTACTCGGCGATGGGCACGTGCTTCATCGCCGCCGCGTGGATGACGTACTCGACCCCCTGCATGGCGCGCTTGAGCCGCTTCTCGTCGCGCACGTCCCCGATGAAGTAGCGCAGGCAGCGGTGCTCCTCGGGAGGGAACTCCTGGGCCATGCGGAACTGCTTCTGCTCGTCGCGACTGAAGATCACCAGCCGCCGGGGCGAACAGCGCCGGAGCACGCTGCGCACGAACGACTGTCCGAAGGAACCGGTTCCTCCGGTGATCAGGATCGAGCTGCCCTCCAGCATGCGCCCTTTCTGATACAGACCTCGGGGGGCAGGGTCAATCGCGGCTCCCCCCTCTCCGGCAGGCACATGGGCTTGGCTGAAGGGAGGCAGCGGAGTCGGCGCAGCAGGCTCGTGGGACATGGAAGAGGACCTCGGACGGGAGTCGTCGGCCAGGTCCGCCCGCGACGGAAGACCTTTCTGCCATGGGCCCCTGCGCCCGTCCCGCAGCTGGGAATCAGGGCCGATCCACGCCCCGGAACAGGCCCTCGGCCGCCCAGGTCGCGAACAGATCGGGCAGCTCGCCCTCGAGGCGCTCCGGATCGAGGTCCAGCTCCCCGACGGCTCGCTCCAGGGCCTCCCCGAGGCGGCATCCTTCTCCCAGGGCCCGCAGGATCACGAACCCGGAGGCCTCCAGGGGACGGCGCCAGACCTCGAAGCCCTTGCGGTAGACCAGCATCCAGCTGGGCCGGGGAGCGGGCGTCGCCTCGATGCGGCCCTCACGGAAGTCGCGGTACCAGCGATGGACCGGGTGCGTGAGCTCGAGGCAGCGATGGGCCGGGATCAGGCGCAGCGAGGAGCGGGGCCCGTCGGCCTCGGGCAGCGCGGCCAGGTCCTCGGCCGTCAGCGGCTCGGCGGCCGGGGCGTCGAACACCTCGTGGATCGCACGTTCGACGAGGGCCAGGTCAGCGGGGAAGCCCGCGTCCGTGCGGGACAGGTGGACCGGCAGGTCGCGACCGAGGCGATCGAGGTTGGGATCGCTCGGCGGGTGCATGGCGAGGTAGTCCCGCGCCGTCCGTCGGAACTCCTCGGCTCCCAGCAAGGCCCGCAGCGCGGGGAACTCGACCTCCAGGACCTCCACCAGACGCGCAAAGTACATCCGATGGTAAATCGCGACGCTCTCGCGCTCGGTGAGCCGAACCCCGGGCCGCACGAGCTGTTCGCAGACGAGACCCTCGAACTCGGCTCGCGCCTCGACCCCATCGGGGTTCGTGATCACGGCCTGGAACCAGCGCTGCAGGCTGCCCAGATCAGGGTCGGACATCGACCTTCTCCGTCGCTCGTTTCCCCTGGGCGAGGGCCTGCGCCTTGCTCAGCTCGGCGAGCAGCACCTCGAAGGCGGGCACGTCTTGATCCCACTCGAGCAGGGTCGGCCGCGACCCGCCGCGTTCGAGCACCTCCCGGTAGAGCTCCCAGACCTCGTCGGTCACGGCGCTGCCGTGGGTGTCGATGCAGTGGGTGCCCTCGTCGGAATGCCCGGCCAGGTGCAGCTGCACGACGCGCTCGTAGGGAATCTCGTCCAGGTAGGCCAGCGGATCGAAGCCGTGGTTGCGTGCCGAGACGTAGACGTTGTTCACGTCGAGCAAGAGGGCGCAGTCGGCCGCTTCGGCCATCTCCCGCAGGAAGACGGCTTCGGGCATCGTCGAGGAGCGAAAGGCGACGTAGGTGGAGGGATTCTCCAGGACGAGCGGCCGCTCGAGGAAGTCCTGCACGCGCCGGATGCGGTCGACCAGGTGCGCGAGGGTGGCCCGGTTCAGGGGCAGGGGCAAGAGGTCGTGGGTGTTGCGCCCCGCCACGCCGGTCCAGCAAACGTGATCCCCCAGCCACAGGGCCCGCACCCTGTCGGCCAGGGCCTTGAGCTGGGTCAGGTAGTCGAAGTCGAGGGGGTCGGTGCTGCCGATGGAGAGCGAAACGCCGTGCAGGGCGATCGGATAGCGGCGCGCCACCTGCTCGAGCACGTGGGCCGGCCGACCTCCGCTGCGCATGAAGTTCTCCGAGATGATCTCGAACCAGCCCACGGGAGGCTCGTGCGCGAGGACGTGCGCGAAGTGGACGCTGCGCAGCCCGACCCCGAAGCCCGGGTCGGAGAGGTTCCAGCGGTTGGCGACCATGGCCGCCATCCTACCGGGAGAGGCTCGCCGCTAGTGGTAGCGGACGAACTCCCGCAGCGGATCGACGTGGGGATCCGCCCCGTGGGCCGGGAAGGGAACCACCTTCGAGCCCTGGCCGTCCTGCAGGATCAGGTGGGTCGTTTCGTGGGGAACCGAGTGGGACTCGCCGCCGTAGGACACGTCGACCGACCCGTTCTCCACGCACACGCAGGTCCCGCCGTCGAACACCAGGATGCCCAGGCAGGTGCCGGTGATGCGCACCATGGAGTCGGGCGTCGTCACGTGGATCGGGGGCCCGTCGTAGTCCGGGCTCGTCTCGAACAGGATCTCCCCCTGAACGAGTCGTAGCTCGAGGGCCGACTGGTCTCCCTCCACCTGCACCGGCTCGATCACGGTCTGGGGCAGCACGTCCATGCGCAGGTGGTCGCCCCAGGTCAGGGCAAGTCGGTTCTTGTGGGACTCCAGGACCGCCAGCTCGGCGAACCTCTCCCCGGCGCGGTCGAGGTGCAGCGGAGCCAGGTCCCGGTCTCCCACCCTCACGGGGCCGGTCCCCTCGAGGAAGGCCACCCGCCAGAGGGCCGTCGGGGCCGGGGAGGTCCAGAGGAGCCGGAAGCCCAGGACCAGGGCCGCCGCGGCGGCCAGGGTGCCCACGAGAACGGGGGACCAGGACCGCCGCCGGGGCCGCACCTCGCGCATGCGAGTCGGGAACCCCTGGACGAAACGGGTCCGCAGGTCGGAGCGGTAGGCTTCCCTGGCCGCCGGCTCGGGAGAGTTCCGCAGGGCACGTTCGAGGTCTCGAGCTTCCAAGCTGTCCGCTTTACGACCCGGCACGGCTTCCCGTGACCTCCTTTTTACGGAGGATTCGAGCTCTCCCGCGACGAAGGCGCTGCGCAGCCTGTCCCGGAAGGCCGGGTCGGCCTGGGCGCCGCTCTCCATGCCCCCGGCGAGTCGCGCGATCTCCGCTTCGCTGAGCTCGGGTTCGAACCTGTCGCCGGCCACGCCCCTAGCTCCCCTCCACCCGCGACCGGTAGGCGGACCCCAGGCTGCCCCGCAGCGTCTCCAGGGCCCGGGAGTAGCGCTTGCGAACGGCCACCTCGTTGCGGTCGAGGATGGCGCCGATGGCCTCGAAGGAAAGTCCTTCGTAGGCGCGCAGCATCACGGTCACGCGCATGCCCTCGGGCAGCTCGTCCACGGCGCTGCGCACCTGCACGGAGAGCTCCTGGCCGTCCATCCGGGAATCGGGCCGCTCGGAGCCCGCCGAAAGGGTCTCCGCCACGGCTTCCTTTTCGACGCTCTTCTCCCGCTGGGAATCCCGATGCCGCCGCGAACGCCAGAAGTCGCGCACCTTGTTCGTGGCGATCGTGAAGACCCACGGTCGCAGGTCCCGCGCAGGATCGTAGCTGGGCAGGGCGCGGTGGATGTGCAGGAAGATGTCCTGGGTCAGGTCCTCGGTCAGGTGCTCGTCCCGCACCAGCCGCCGCACGTAGCCGTAGACCCGGTCGAAGTAGGCGTCGAAGAACTGGGCCAGGGCCTCCGGGTCGAGCTGCGGCAAGGCCTGCAGCACCTCCGTGGACAGCTCCAGGGCGGCTCCCTGGTCTTCGGTCTCTTCCAGACTCGGATCTTGCACGTCTCGGGTTCCCACTCCGGCCCGGCGTCGCTGGCCTGGATGTGGCAAAGGTAAGTGTGACTATCTCCCCAAGTTAGGCCCAGTAGTTCCTGTGATTTCGCCTAGGCCTTGGGAATGAACAGGCGGTGGATCTGGTGGGACAGGTAGGCGCAAGGGCTATGGAAGCTCAAACCTGTGCAGATCGCCGCCGGGAACGTCCAAGGCCCAGAGCTCATTGCCATCGGCAGCGAAGCCAAAACACCACCTAGTCTTCGTGGGCAGATTCAACTCAAAGAACTCGCCGCTTGACGGATTCAAAAGGAACGAGGCTCCTCCACCAAGCACCACCCAATCGCCTGAAGCCACCAGAACAAAGTACTGCTGGACGTATGTGCTGGCGATCGAAGAAACGTCAATGAGGCGTGAATGTGCGTCGTCTTGTCCCAGAACTGCGAGACAAACCGGCTCATTTGGAATTGACCGCATGGGATCAATACACGGTCCCTCCAGAACGAAGACATCGCCTCGCCTGTTGCAAGCGAGAGTGTAGATTTCACGCCACTTGCGGCCGTCTGGCCTTCTAAGGATCGAGGACTGTTCCTCTCCGTCCTCGCGCACGTTGATGCGACCCCAGTCCCGAAAGGGGACATAATAGCTCTTGTTGGATAGCGGGCTAGCCGTGACACATACGGCTCTCAGGCTGTAAGCCTGCGTTCGCGTTGGCCCGTCGTAGACGTTGTAGCGATCCCCTCCTGTCTCGTTCTCCCAATGGATCATCCCGCCGGTCGCAACGTATCCACGCGTTGCCGCTGAGACTTCACCAGTCTCGTCTACTTCCGCAGGGCACACGAATAGCTTGTCTCCCTCCGCATCGAAGACGTGGATATCTCCAGTCCTCACATCCTGCACCAGAACCCTCCCCAGGTGATCTAGGTACGCGCCTCCAGGGCGCTGAAGGCGTTCATCAGCAGGCGTCCCCATCCGTTGCTCGCTGCGCATGGAACAAGCCAGCTCGTAGAACTCGTAGCCGTCCGTCCCCCAAAGGACCCCACTTGTATCGAGCTGATAACTCCGACCGGAGACAGGCGAACGGTCTCCAGCGTCCAGAGGGATTCGACACTGCTCGGTGCCCTCGTGGTCAAAGACCCAGTAGTGGCCATCGAATCGAACGAAGAACCGTTGTCCCGCGGCTAGCAGGCCATCGGGACGCCCGTGCTCACCCTTCAGGGAAGACCCCAGGTCTATTCGACGCTCCAGAGCCCCCTCATCGTTGTACAAACGTAGGGCGCGTTCCCTGGAATCCAGTACGCCAAGAGCCCCATCGATCACCGCAATCTCCGCATAGAAGCCGGCATCTACTTCCAACTCCCAGAGCACCTCGCCGCTAGCGTCGTGGCAAACCACCAGACTTCTTCCCGCGGGACGCTCACCAAGGATACAGATCCGGCCACCGCTCATCTCCTGAACGGATTTGACCCGATGCCAACCCAGTGTCACGGCCGATTCAACTGCAGAGTCCCGGCCTCGAGAGCAACCACGGAAACACCATCGACTTCCTTGGATGGGTAGGTGCCGTACCAGTTTCCGCTGCCGGCTCTGTACCAGTTCAGCGCTTCACCTTCGAAGCCCTCGAGCTTCCTGCTCGACCGAAGGGTCCCTTCTCCATCCAGTTCGACGTAGGCAGTTCCGGAGATATCCCGTCGAACAAAGTCCACCCCCTCTTCCAGGAAGCCCCACGCGATCGGACGGTGTGAGGGCACAGGTGAGTAGATCTTGGTCCTGCCCAGCTCCACCAGCTCTGCACTGACAGGGATTGCAGCAGAGGTCGTTGGCGTGCTGGGCGAGTCTTCGTTCGCAAAATCGCACGAAGGACAGAGAACGGCTAGCAGAACGCACGGGCCCCAGGTCCCCGTCCAAGCTGGAAACCGAGGGCTTCCCGACTGGTTAGGTATTGCCAGCAGGCGACCCAGCTCTATCCCCTCGCGCACCGGGATCGTCTCAAGGCTCCATGCGCGGAATGTGCACGCCCCGCTCGCGGGCGCAGGCTTCGGCCTCGGGGT
>JAUIEE010000552.1 GCA_030428965.1 bacterium
GAAGCCGTCACTGAACTGCTCTCGAGTTCCGCCCGTCGTCTCGAGCTAGCCCGCGCCGGGCGGGCCCAGGCCGAGCGCTGTTTCGACCTGCGTGTGAACGCCCGCAAGCTGCACGATTGGTTCCGAAACGTTCGTCCTCGTTCGGTAGTGCCGTGCGCATCGCCAGCATAAACCAGGACGCCGGGATCCGGCTCGGATCACCCAAGGGAGCGGCCGTCCACCTCGCGCGGATGCGCGAGGCCTTTCGATCCCTCGGAGCGGAAGTCGTCTGCTTCGACGAGAAGAGCGAGTCGGCCCTGGACCAGCGTCTGGAAGAGGCCTGGAGAGAGCAGGGTTTCGACATGCTGTACGAGCGTCTTGCACTGGGTAAGACGGCGGGGGCCAGGTTCGCACGCCGACGGGAGCTGCCTTTCGTCGTCGAGGTGAACGCACCGCTGATCGCGGAAGAGGAACGCTGGAGAGATGGCTCTCCGGACTCTGGTTTGGGTGACGCGGAGTCCTTCGTCTTTCGTAGCGCGGACGGTGTCCTCGCCGTCTCTACCCTCGTCGCGGACTACGCGCTAGGAAACGGAGCCCGGAAAGGGTCCGTGCACGTCGTGCCGAACGGAGTCGACACGGCGCGTTTCGTGCCCCGTAGGGAGGAAGAGCTCCGTCGGGAACTCGTTCCCCCCGATCGAGTGGGGCTGCTCTTCCATGGCCGGCTGAGACCCTGGCACGGGTTCGAGCTCCTCGCGGAGGCCGTGTCGCGCCTCGTACGAGAGAAGCTTCCCGTGCACTTGCTCCTGGTGGGCAAGGGCGACTTCGACGCGCACCTCGCGGGGGCGGTCCCCCCCGAGCGGGTCACGCGGGTGGAGTGGGTCGGGCACGAGGAGGTCCCGGCCTACGTTCGAGCTGCGGACGTGCTCCCCCTGAGCTATCGACCCGAGACGGAGTGCTACTTCTCGCCGCTCAAGCTGATGGAGGCCATGGCGAGCGGCGTGGTGCCCGTCGTCCCCGATCTGGGCGACTTGCCCGGCATCGTGCAGACGGGGCGCAACGGGATCGTCTATCCGGCGGGCAACGTAACCGAGCTCTGTCGGAGCATCGCGCGGCTGGTCGAAGACCCCGACGCGCGCAGAGAGATGGCCCGGGTCGCGCACCGCGACGCCCAGGACCACAGCTGGGAGGCCATCGCCTCCTTCGTACTGCAACGTTTCGGGGGGCAGCGTGTCTAACCCCGACGGGGTTCAGCGAGCTTCGACTTCGGTGGGGGCGGCCTTGACCGCCCTGCGCGCCAGGGAGCCGGCCATCAAGCACGAGGACATCGTGCGCATCGACGTCCAACGGGACGGTCGGCTGGTCTTGACGGTGGAGGACGGGACCGTGCAGCGGTGGTTTCACTGCGGCGGAACGAGCGTGAACGAAGTCGACCCCGGTGGGGACGAGCAGCTCTCCTTGACGCAGGAGCTGAAGGAGAGCCAGGCGCCCTTCCAGCTCCTGTCGTACCGACCCGGGAAGCGCCTGGTCGTGCGCGACGACGCGGGGCAGGGGGTCGTGCGCAAGGGCTTTCGCAAGGGCCGCTCGAAGTCCGCCCACCTGCGGCACGCGCACGTGGCTACAAGCACTCGCGGCAACGGCTTCGTCTTCCCCGAGCTCACCGAGCACAGGCTCAGCAGTGACTCGCTCGTGTTCGCAGCGATCGATGGGGAGCCGCTCCGTTTCGACGGTTCGAGCGCCGACTTGTTCTTCCTCGTGGGGGCACATCTGCGGCTCTTCCAGAAGATGCCGATCGATCCGTCCCTGCCCGTGTTCGAGGCCAAGGACGAGCTTGCCGTCCTGGATTCCTGGAGAGGTCGCTACGAGATGGCTCTCGGGGAGCTGCCCGGAGGCTGGCGAGATCTCCGTCAGGAGCTCGGTCAACTCACGACCCGAATCGCGGTCTGCGACGGAGTGCTGGCGCACCGGGATCTGCACGACGGGCAGTTTCTGGAGGTGGGAGGGCGAGTGGCGCTCCTCGACCTGGATCTTCTGGCGATCGCGGATCCCGCCCTCGATCCCGCCAACCTGCTCGCGCACCTGAGTCTCCGGGAGATGCAGGGAACCCGGGGGGCCAGCTCGAAGAGAGTCCTGGAGAGTGGAGAAGCGCTCTTGGAGGGACTCGGACGAGGCGAGCAACCGTCGTTCTGGAGCCGACTGCGGTACTACCAGGGGACCACCTTTCTCCGTCTGGCCCTGGTGTACGGGCTCCGTCCCCGCTGGCAACACCTCGTTCCCGAGCTCTTGGTTCTCGCGGAGCGCTGCACCGCTCAGATGCGCAGAGAGCTGCGATGAGGGGCGTCCTTCTGAGCCTCCTCCTCGGCCTTTCCGCCCGGGTCGAGGAGAGCAGTCCGCGCATCGTCGAGGTGGGACACTGGCTCGAGGTTCGAGGGGAATTCGAAGCTGGAAAGCGATGGGTCGCGGATCGGGTCGAGCTGTCCGAGCCGGGGAAGTACGAGGTCCTGATCGGCAGCGTTCCGAAGGGGGAATCGGACCCCGACCACTTTCGCTTGCTCGATCAGATCGTGCGAACCTCCGAGAAGACCGAGTGGCAGGGGCTCTCCCCGGGCGGAATCGCCGGGGAACGCGCCAAGATCGAGG
>JAUIEE010000553.1 GCA_030428965.1 bacterium
GTTGCTACGCGTCCTGCGCGAGCGCCGAGAAGAGACCCTGGCACTCCAGTTCGGAACCTCGATCTGGGTCCTGCGCTTCGACTGATCGAGAACGCAGCACTTCGGACCTACTGCCTGTGCAGAAGGTCGAAGGTGTTCGAGGTCGATCCCCCGGCCTCGTCACCTCCGCCCGGCAGGAAGATGATGCCCTGGAACAGCACGGGGAAGACGCCGTGCCGAGGGTTGGGCATCGGCTTGTCGAGCCTCCACGTGTCCGCCACGGGATCGTAGACGTCCACTCGGTCGTAGACGCCGTCCATGTTCGCTCCGGGCCCGGTATCGGTCTCTCCCCCGATGACGTAGAACTCGCCTTGCCAGTAGACGGCCTTGCCCATGCCGCCCCTCGCCTGGGGCAGCGGCTGGACCGGAGGTCCGGCGGAAGCGCTCGTCACCCAGGTGTTGCCCACCGGGTCGTAGATCTGGGTGTCGTCGAAGCCGTTGGTGACGAAGTTCCCGAACA
Source organism: bacterium (assembly GCA_030428965.1). GTDB lineage: Bacteria > Planctomycetota > UBA1135 > UBA1135 > JAUIEE01. Next base: position 500 of record JAUIEE010000553.1, read on the forward strand.
CGCGCCCACCGAAGATGAAGAAGCGCTCCCCATCGGTTCCCGCTGCGGCGTGATTGCGACCGGCCGGCATGGGAGCCAAGGAGGTCCACGTATTCAGCACAGGATCGTAGACGGCGCAGTTGTTCACGGTCGAGCCGCCGACGATGCCACCCGCGGCGTAGATCTTGCCGCCGATGGCGCAGGTGCTCACCGAACCTGCCGCCCAGGGCATGTCCATCCCCATGCTCCAGGAGTTGGCGACGGGATCGTAGATCTGGACCTTGCCTTCGCTGTTGTTGCCCAGGCCACCGATGAAGTAGATCTTGTTCCCGACGACCTCCGCGGAGATGTGGTGACCCGCGTAGAAGCGCTGGGCCCGATTGGCGAGCCACTGGCGGTTGATCAGGTCGTAGGCGTAGGTCTGGGTCGAGCCTTCTCCGGTCAGGTACAGGACTCCGTTGTACTGGGCTGCGGTAACCTCCCCGAGGGGGACCGGCACCGAGGCCAGGGAACGCCAGATTCCGAGGCTCTGGCCCTGGCCCGGCAGGTAGTGGAAGGCGTCTTCCAGCGTGTCCGACTCGGTGCCCACGGTCACGACCACGTCGACCAGCTCCTGGAGCGGAGAGCCGTGCACGGGAATGGTCCCTTCGATGCGGGTCGCGGACACGCTCGTCAAGCTCGCGGACAGGCCGTCGATCGTGACGCTGGTGTTCCCCAGGGTCCCAAAGCCGACGCCGCCGATCACGAAGGGCGTGCCGCCGGTGGCCGGCGCCCTCCAGGGGAAGATGTCGTGGACCACCAGGCCCACCGCCGAGGCATCGTCCGGCTCGAGGACCAGGATCGAGCCGGTGGCCCCCGACGAGTACTTGATCGCCAGCAACGCTCCGCCGGGTCCCGAGCGCACCGACAGGGCGCCGGTCCACGGATAGATCAGGGTGACCGGCTCCGCGTGCCGTTGGCTTGCCTTCAGCTCCACGCGGCGCAGCTGGCTGCCCCACTTCTGAACGATGAGGTCACCCCGCAGCTGGCCCTGGAAGGTGTCCGCACGGTACTCGTCGATGCCGTTGGCCGACGAGTTGACCGAGGCGACCAGCTGAGAGAACTCCCCGGGGATGTGAGGCGCAATGCGGTTGCGGTACACGTTCTCCCGGGGGTCGTAGCGGCCTCGGCTGCGGTTGGGGTGCCCGTAGTAGTTGCCCAGCTCGATCAGGTTGACCTCGTCCCCGTCGTAGGGGCTCGGGTCCTCCGTGGTTGCACCCGTCGACGCGGCCCCGGCTCCGAAGTTCGGCCCGTTGTCCGTGGCGTACAGGCGCCGGGTCGTCGTGTAGACCATGTCGTAGGGGTTGCGGGTACCGCCCGCGAAGACCTCCACGTCGACGCCTGCATCGACGTCCACGGATTCGCCGTCGACCTGATCGTCGTTCGGCAGGCCGGTGGCGGTCTCCGAGTAGGTCACGACACCGTTGAAGGCCCCCCCCTTGGAGGTCCGGGCACGCAGGACTGCGGACGACAGGGGCGATTCGGGCAGGTCTCCGCTGACCGGGTGCTTCACGCCCGCGTTCGTGTTGCTGCCGCAGATCATCAGGAGATCTCCGTTGTTGTCGAAGACCAGACCGTTGACCGCGTGGTCGTGGTTCGAGGTCGGCAGGCCCGTGATCAGCGGCACCGGCGTATCGAAGTTCGGTCCTTCGAGGGTGCTGACCTGTCCGGTGTAGGGGGAAGGTCCCGAAAAGGAACTCCCGCCGTTCACGAAGTGCTTGCCGTGGGCCACGTAGAGCTTGACCGGGCTCGGAGGATCGTACGGGTTGATCGTGATGCCGGTCGAGTCGGGGTTCGAAAGGCCGGACACTCCGGGATAGGTCGTCTGACTGGCTACGGTGTAGTCGTCGTTGAAGTCGATGGCGATGGGGAAGGATAACCCTTCGATGGCAACGATTGGCTCTTCGCCGGGGTGGATGTCAACCACAGAACCGGAATTGGGAGTCGGCCCCTGTTCGCCGAAGATGCCAAACTGGACGCCGTAAAGATGGCCGTTCGGCCCCCATTCCAGATCAGTGAGCATTGTGTAGCCCGTGGCGTAGTCGCTGACTGTGCCGTCCGGGGCTACCATCACCACTTTGGCCGAGCCGGGCACAAA
>JAUIEE010000554.1 GCA_030428965.1 bacterium
GTCCTCGGCGAGCTTCTCGATCCACGTCGTGCCGACGCCCTCCATGTCCGCGGCATGCCGCGAAGCCCAATGGATCAGCCGCCGCACCGCCTGCGCCGGGCACTGCAGATTCTCGCACCACAGCTCCTCGCCGGTGCCCCGGACCTGCTGGAACGGCGGGACCTGGACGTTGGAGTTGGACTGGCCGGCGGGGACCATCGGGAACACCTTCTCCGCAGCGTCGGTGCGGAACTCCACGACGACCGGCCGGTCGTCGACGGCGTTCGCCTTCTCGATGGTCGAGGCGATGTCGTCGGGGTGCTCGACCCGGACTCGTTCTCGCTCGACTTCTCGGAGCTGCGCGCCTCGGCCGGCCTGTTGTTCGGTCTCAGCGTGCCCTTGCCGATCACCTTCAGTTTCGGTTTCCCGATCGAGGAAGGAGAGGGCGACGAGACCCGGGTGCTCGGCTTCAACATCGGCATCTGATCTCCGGCCCGTGGGGCGTCGCCCCGGGGCCCTGGCCGGGGCCTGGGCGTTGACTTTGGTGCCGATCAGGGCTAGATCAGGGGGCGAAGAGACAACCAAAGGGTCTGGGGGCCAGTCCGCACAGTAGGAAGGCCAGAGGAGTTCGCGTGGAGCTCCGATCCCGATGATTACCAAAACCGTATCCGAGCTTGCCGAGATCTGCGGTGCAGCCCTCGAGGGGGATGGCCGTGGCACGATCGTGGGGCCCGCGTCCCTTTCGGACGCGGAGCCGAACCAGGTCAGCTTCCTGGGCAACCCGCGCTACGCGCCGGAGCTGGAAGAGACCCGCGCCGGGGTCGTGCTCGTGCCGGTGGGCCTCGAGGTCGCCCGCAAGGACCTGAGCCTCCTGCGCTGCGAGAACCCGAACGCCGCCTTCTCCCGCCTGGTGGAGCTGTTCGCCGGTGAGGGCGATCGGCCTGACCCCGGCGTGCATTCCACGGCGGTGATCGGGGCCGGCTGCGAGCTCGGGGACGAGGTGAGCATCGGCGCGAACTGCGTGCTGGGGGACGGCGTGAAGCTCGGGCCCGGCGCGATCCTGCGTCCTGGAGTCGTCCTCGGCCGGGGGGTCGAGGTCGGTGCTTCCAGCGAGCTGCACCCCGGAGTCGTCCTGTACGCCGGGGTACGCGTGGGCGCCCGCTGCCTGCTGCATGCCGGTGCCGTGCTCGGATCGGACGGTTTCGGTTTCGACCCCACCGCCGAGGGCTGGGCCAAGATCCCCCAGTGCGGAACGGTCGTGGTGGAGGACGAGGTCGAGATCGGGGCCAACTGCACGATCGACCGTGGTCGTTTCGGCCCGACTCGCATCGGCCGGGGCGCCAAGCTCGACAACCTCGTCCACATCGCTCACAACGTCCAGGTCGGGGAGGGAGCCCTGCTCATCGCCCAGGTCGGCATCGCCGGCTCGAGCCGTATCGGCCGCCGGGCCATCCTCGCCGGGCAGGTCGGTGTGGCGGGACACCTGAACATCGGGGACGGCGTGCGCGTCGGCGCCCAGTCGGGGATCGGCAAGGACCTGCCGCCGAACACCGACCACTTCGGATCGCCCTCCTTGCCCCACGGCGAACGCATGCGCGTCATCGCAGCGGCCCCCAAGCTGCCCGGCCTGGTGCGACGCATGAAGACCCTCGAGCGGCGCCTGGGCGAGCTGGAGCGAGCCCTGGAGTCCACCCGGTCCTCCCCGGAGCGAACCCCTTGATGCGGCCGCAGCGAACTCTGCGCACGCCCGTCGAGCTGACGGGTCGGGGACTGCACTCCGGCGAGCTGGTCGAGGTGCGCATTCTGCCGGCGCCCCAGGGGACCGGGGTCGAATTCGTGCGTACGGACATGGAGGACGCGCCTCCGATTCCGGCCCACGTGCGCTTCCACAGCAACAAGGACCGTCGCACTCGCCTCGAGAGGGGAGGAGCCTGGGTCGATACCGTCGAACACCTCCTGGCGGCCTGCAAGGGCCTTCAGGTGGACAACCTGCGCGTGGAGATCTCCGGGCCGGAGCTGCCGGGGATGGACGGCAGCAGCCGAGAGTTGGTGGAGCTGTTCGAGCAGGCGGGGACCGCGGACCAACGGGCCGAGGCGCGCTCGTTCCGGCTCGAGGCGCCGCTCTACGTGCGCGAGGGCAGCGCGACCCTGGTGGCTTTGCCCGCGGAGAAACCGGTCCTGACCCTGCAGTACATCGCCCACTTCTCCGACCCCGAGGTCGAGGGGGGCTCGTATCAGCTCGAGCTCAGCCCCGAGAGCTTCATCAAGGAGCTGGCGCCCGCTCGCACCTTCTGCCTTGCCTCCGAGGTCGATGCGCTGCAGGCGTCGGGGCTCGGCCAGGGCGCGACCCGGGAGAACACGGTCGTGCTCGGGGATCCCGAGACCGTGCTGCGCATGCCGGGCGAGCCCGTGCGCCACAAGATGCTGGACCTGCTCGGTGACCTGCAGCTGATGGGGGCCGACCTCCAGGCCCACATCATCGCGACCCGCTCCGGGCACAAGACGAACGCGGAGCTGGTTCGACGCCTGGTCGACCTGATGGAGGAGCAGGAGACGGGGGGCGTCATTCGCCGGGAGACGGGCATGGAGGTGCGCGACGTGATGCGCATGTTGCCCCACCGC
>JAUIEE010000070.1 GCA_030428965.1 bacterium
GGCCAGCTCCTTGCCGTTGGGGGATACCTGGAAACTGGTGAACTGAGGTTTCTTGAAGAAGGTTTAAAGGCCCATAAGCACTTAGAAATGGCCATGGGGGCCAGCCAAGATTTGCAAAACCTGCCACAAGGGGATCTAAAAATCAGCGCCCCCATGTCCTTTGGCCGCCTGCACATTGCCCCACTGATTGCGGAGTTTCTCAAAGAGTATCCTGAGATTCGGCTGGAATTGGTTCTCAGTGATGAAAGGATCGATCTCCTGGGGGCGACGGATGGCCAGTCCACGCAGGATGGGGTCGATGCCGCCGTTGGAGATGATCTCGTCCGGATCGAAGAAGGCGTCACGCAGGGCGATGTCCCCGGCCGCGATCGGCAGGCCCTGGGCATCGCGCCGCAAGAGCGACGGCGAGAGCATGCTGTGACCGAAGCGGTAGGCCGCGGTCGAGAAGAAGTTCGTGATGCCCGCGTCGATCGTGCCGTCGTAGCCCGAGTAGGCGGGCAACGCGTTCGGACCGAGCAAGACCGGCAAGAACTCGTCGTAGGTGATCTTCTGGAGCTCACCGACGACGGCCATGCGTGCCAGCTGGTAGCGCAACTCCCCGGGAAGGCGGGGGAAGAGCTGGGCCAGCTGATCGCACAAATGGTTGTGCTCGCGCACGAACAGCGTGTGCAGCGCGGTAAGCCCGATCTGCTCGTTGGCGCGCGCGTCTCCGGCCAGGAAGAAAGTCGGATCCAGGGGCGTGGGATCGTTCGGAAGACCGTTGACGTTGAACGGCAAGAGGTCGCCGGTGCCGTGGGGCGTGGTCTTGAGCTTGCCCGTACCGTCCATCCGGCGCAGCTCGCGCGCACGGTCCGCGTCGGAGCCGTAGACGTTCGATCCGTCGATCCAGGCCGTGATCATGTTGCGCTGCTGACGGACACCGTTGCCATCGGCGGCGTGAATGGAGCGATCCAACCTGATCGTCTTGTTGCCCTCGGCCTTCGGATCGAACCAGGGGTCGCCGCGGGGAACATTGATATCGAACGCCTCGGCGGGCGCGTGTCCCGGGGTGAGGTCGATGTCGTGATCCAGGAACTGTCCCCACTGCCAAACGAAGTCCGTCACCGGCTGGCTGTTGTCCAGGAGCGCCTGCTGGGTGGCCACGTTGTTGCTCACCACGCGTGCGCTGACACGGTTCGGTCCGGCCGGGGCCGAGAGGCCGTCGGCATAGCCGATCGTCATGGAGCGATCGAGCGCGACTCCAGCCTCTCCCATCGACTTCTGGGTCAGGTTGTTGTTCGACCCGTCCACCTCGCGGAACTCGAGCAGCCGACCTCCGTTGGCCTGAGGAATCGCTCCCAATCCGAAGAGCAAGGGCACGCACAGGGCAGCCCGGAATGTTCGTCGCATAGTCAAAGTCTCTTCTCCGTCGTAGTGCTTCATCGATGACTGTTCTTGGACAGTCGTACCCTCTCGTGAAACACTATCCCCTCCTGAGGCCCGTGGTAGAACACGGCGGAACTTCTCCCGGCTTCCGAAGATGCCCACCAGCCAGCCCTGGGAAAGTTCTTCCGCGTCCGGCCCGCGCGGGGTCGAAAGCGCGCGCCCGAGGCACTCAGCCTCGAGCCGGACTCCAGCCCGTGGACAGGAGCTGCCCGAGCCAGGGCGTCATGTCGGGCGGCGATTCGTCCTTCCAGGGGTCGGCGAGCCAGGCGCAAGAAGCGATGGGAGCCTCGCCGGCGGCGAAGGCCGCGTTCACCTGCAGGGTGCCCCCCCGACCCGCGGCTCGAGCCCCGAGACGGAAGAGCCCCCGGGCCTCCTGGGGCGTCAGGCCGGAACAACCCGGCCAGCCCGCGTAAACGCCCCGGCCGGCGAAACCCGCCGTTTCCAAGGCTCCTTCGAGCGCCTCCCCGAGCCCGGGGTCGTAGGGACAGGCGAGCCCACCCTCACCGGGGAACAGCCCGCTCTCGCCTTCGAGGTGCAGGTGGTCGGCGACCCGCATCCACGAACCTTCGGGAGCCTCGGGCCCGAGCCACCTGGCCCGCCGAACGAAGAGCCAGGCCGGCACCTGCAGTCGGGCCAGGGCCCGGATGGAGCGTACGGACTCGTGGGCCCCCCACCCTGCGTGGGGCGCCACGGTGCCCGTGTGCACCACGATCGGCACGCCCCAGGCCTCGCCCCAGGTCAAGCGACCGGGCGCGGGGAGCAGCCCGCCACACTCCTCGGCCACGAGGGTGCGGGCCTTTTCGAGCGCGGGCACCTGCACCTCGTTCTCGAGCACGCAGACGAGGGAGCACTCCTGGGCGCCGAGTTGACCGAAGAGCTCGGCCAGCCGCGCCACGCGCTCTCTCTCCTCGGCTTCGAAGGCGCTCACTTGGCTCGGCCTGGCCATGACACAACCTAGCCCGAGCTTCGGGGCGGTACCAACCTAGAATGCACGCGTGCATCCCTTGCTGGAACCTGCCGACTCCGCGGAGGCGTCCTTCGAGCGTTGTCGAGCGTACGTGGCCTCGCGCTGGCGAGCCCTGCCGTGGGTGCTGTCGGCTCTGCCCCGGGGGGACAAGCAGCCTTGGCTCACGCTCCTGTCATGGCAAGAGTGCGCCGGTGAGCTGGCCAGGGACGCGAGCCCACTGCAACGCCGACGGGGACTCGACGAGCTCGACCGGGAGTGCGGCGAGGCCATGGCAGGTCGGCCGCACAGCGCGATCGGCCAGGCCCTGCGCTCCACCGCCGGTCGCTACAACCTCGAGCCGAGCCCGTTTCGCGCCAGCCTTCGCGCCTGGGAGCTCGAAGCCACCACGCCCAGCTTCCCGACCGTCAAGGAACTCACGCGCCACGCCCAGGCGCTCCAGTCCGCCTGGGTGCACGCCTTCCCGAGGATCTTGGGTCGCGACGCGGAACAGCACCGCGTGCTCGCCCGCAGCCTGGGAGAAGGCGTGCAGCTCACGCGCTGGATGGCGCGCTACCACCTGGACTTCGCACAGGGTCGCCTGCGCATCGCGAGCGAAGACCTGGCGGCCGCGGGCGTTTCCATCGAGGCGCTGCTGGAACACCGATCGACTCCCGGCACACCTGCACTGATCGACGAGCAGGTCCGGCGCGCTCGCTCCGCCCTGGCCAAGGGTTGGCCCCTGGTCCGGGAGGCCGACGCTCGACGGGGTCGTGTGCTGGCGTTCTGCCTGCGCTGGCATGCGGCCACCTGTGGGGCGTTGGAGAACCAGCGCACGGGCGGTTTGGGTGCACCTCTACCGGCCGGTGCCCTGCGCTTTGGGGCCTGCCTCTTGGTCAGCGCGATGCACCGAGGGTCTCCCTTCGGTTGAGCGCACGCGGGTACCTCGGCTGCGGGGAATCGGATAGGGTCTTTCCCGCGGGCCCCCGCCGACCCGCAGCGCAGGCCCCCATGACCGATTCCACGACTCCGGCTTACGATCCTCACCTCTCCTTCGACCGGAGAGTGCGCAGCCTGCCCTTCCTCCGAGTCGCGATCTCCAGGGAGTTCGGCGCGCGGCACCAGGGCGTGGACATCCTTGCGCTGCGGCGCGACTACCCCGAGCTCGTGCACTTCCTCGAGATCGGCGTCGACCTCGAGCGAGGCATCGATCGAGACGCCCGGGCCTGGGCCCAGGGCGGAGGCCCCACGACCTACCACTTCCTCGACCTCAACCTCGAGGACGCCTCCGACCTGGACGAAGGCTGGATGGACGGCACCTTCGAGCTCAGTCGAGAGGTGGGAGCCAGCTGGGTGTGCGGGGACGCTGGGCTGTGGCACATCGGTCCCCGGGATCGGGGACACGGATGCCTGTTGCCGCCGGTGCTCGAGCCTTCGGTGGCCACCGAGATGGCCGCCAACGTGCGCCGTCTACGCGAGCGCTGGAGCCTGGAGGTCCTGCCCGAGAACCCGCCGGCCCACACCTTCGTGGGACGCCTGCACCTGCTCGACTTCTTCGCGCGGGTCGGCGCCGAGGCCGACTGCGGTCTGTTGCTCGACGTGGCCCACCTGGCGGTCTACCAGCACGTCCAGGGTCTGGCACCGCTGACCGCCCTGGAGGGCTTTCCGTGCGAGCGCATCGTGGAGATCCACGTCGCCGGTGGCACACCGTTCGAGTTCCAGGGTCGCACGTTCGTCGAGGACGACCACGGCACCCACATCCTGCCCGCCACGTGGGAGATCCTGGATCACGTCCTCGAGCGGGCCCCCAACCTGCGCGCGGTCGTCTTCGAGGGAGAGCGCAACGCACTCGAGGACCTGCTGCCCGTCTTCGAGCTGTTGGACGAGAAGACCCGCGGACGCTTCGTTGCCTCCGAGGCCGTCGGCGAACGCGCCTCTGCGCGGCGCGCATCGGAGCACGAGCAGGCCGGGAAGATCGACCATCGCGGTGTCCAGAGGCAACTGTTTCGCATGCACCTGGATCCGGCCCACGCCCGCCGCATCCGAGCGGGCGAGGACTTCGACCCCAGGCTCGGGCAAGCTGAACGCCAGCTCCTGCAGCGCCTCGACCTGGCGGGCGTCCTGGCCGACCCGGGGAACAAACGACGCCAGCAGCTGCTCGGAAACATCGCCCTCGAGTACGAGCTGTTCCTGGCGGCCTGTGGCTCCAAGGCCACCGAGCTTCTCTCCGGCTTCCCCAGCTCGCCCCAGTTCCACGCAGCGATCCGCGACGACGGTGCGCTGGTGCTCGCCTTCGGCGCGTGGGCGGCCGGTCAGGTTCAGGGCGGAACCGAAGGCGCCCTGCTCGCCTTGGAGCGGGCTCTGGCGGAAGCCCGCAGGGGCTCGTCGAGCCCGGCCGTAGCGTTGGCTCCGGGATGGATGATCCTCTCGGGACGCTGCCGCCTGATCGAGCTCCCCAAGGGAACCCTGGAGATGGCGTCGCGGGCACGTGCCGCGCTCGATCATGGACGGAGCCTCCCGCCCGCCCGGCAGAACGCCGGCACGGAATGGATCCTGGTCCACGTCCCCGACCGCAGGCAAGGGGAGGCCGACTCGGCTCGCAGCGAAACCCTGGACGCGCCGGTCGATGAGCTTCTCAGGCGCGCCCGCGTGGCCGTGGGCCCCGAGGAACGGGGACGCTTCGCGCGCGCCCACGGAACCGAGCCCGAGGACCTCGAGGCCTTTCTGCGCTCGTTCATCGAGGATGGCGTCCTCCTCGGGAGCTGACCCCCTTGCTTTCGTGTACATTCAGGCGCCCCTGAACCTTTGCAGCGAGCCCAATGCAGACCCTGACCAAGCCTTCGTTCCAGGAGTTGTCCCGCCACTTCCACCACTGGAAGAAGACGGCCGACCTGATCGATCAATGCATCGATCTGATGCTGAACCTGCGCCAGAGCGGCCATCCGGGTGGCTCCCGCTCCAAGGTGCCGCTGCAGGTTGCCGCAACCCTGGGCGCCGGCATGCGCTGGGACATCCGCAGGCCCGAGCAGGCCTTCGGAGATCGCTACATCCTGGTTGCGGGGCACTGCTGCCCGCTCGTCTACGCCATGCTGGCCGTCTACAACGAAGCGCTGCGCCTGCGCTACGAGTGGACCGGCGATGAGCGCTTCCTGGTCCCCAACGCCGAGGACCGCCAGCTGACCTGGGAGGATCTCCTGTGGCTACGTCACAACCAACAGCTCCCCGGTCATGCCGAGATGGAGGGCAATACGCTCTTCTTCAAGTTCAACACGGGCCCCTCGGGACACGGGATGCCCGCCGCGGTGGGCGAAGCCTTGGCCCTCAAACACGCCGGCGCGAAGGACGTGCGCGTCTTCGCGGTCGAGGGGGAAGGTGGGCATACCGCTGGGGCCCACCACGAGTCCAAGAACTCCGCCTGGGGCCTGGGTCTCGAGAACCTCGTGGTGCTGTTCGACTGGAACGACCACGGCATCGACTTCTTTCCCAACTCGAGCGTCGTCAAGGGCCACCCGCGCGAGTGGTACGAGACCTATGGCTGGCGCGTGGCCGGAGCGGAGGACGGCGAGGACTTCGCTCAGATCACCAAGGCCCTCCTGGAGGTCGTGCACGACGACGATCCCCAGGGACGTCCAGGCATGGTCTGGTTCAAGACCCGCAAGGGTCGTGGTTATCACAAGTTCGACTTCGAATCCCACGGCGCGGCACACAAGCGCAACTCAGAGCTCTTCTGGAAGTGTCGTGGCGACTTCCAGGATCGGTACGGCGTGACCTTCAAGGGCTTTGGCGACACCGAAGATCCCGGGGAAGAGGTGTGCCGCAAGCAAAGCGAGGATTGGTTCAAGACCGTCTTCTCGGTGCTGCGTGACGATCGAGAGCTGGTGGAATACCTCTCCGACACGCTGGTCGAGCTCGGGGATTCGGTGCCGAGCGCCGCCGCTCCCCCCGGCCGCAACCTGGCCCAGGACCGCTCCTGGCTCGAGGCGACGCGACTGCCGGAGAGCCTGTTCGTCGCCCCGGGATCCAAGGCTCCCAACCGACAGGCCTTCTCGACCTTCGGATCCTGGGTCAATGCCCAGGCCGCCGAACACATGGGTCGACCTCTGGTCCTGGCCTGCTCGGCGGACCTGGCCGACTCGACCAACATTTCCGGCTTCGCCAAGGGCTTCGATTCGTTCCCGGGTTTCGGCTGGTACGACCGCAATACGAACCCCGGCGGTTCCCTGTTGCCCCAGCAGATCACCGAGTTCACCAACGCGGGCGTGTCCGTTGGCCTGGCCACGGTCAACCTCTCGCCCCGACCGGAGGAAGAGTTCGTCGGGTACTGGGGCGCGTGCTCGACCTACGGTTCGTTCTCCTACCTCAAGTACGGGTTGATGCGACTCTTCAGCCAGCTGGCGCAGGACTGCCCGCTGCGACTCGGAAAGGTCATCTGGGTCGCCGGTCACTCCGGGCCGGAGACGGCCGAAGACAGTCGCACCCACTTCGGCATCTTCGCGCCGGGTGTCGGCCAGCTGTTCCCCGACGGGCACGTGATCAACCTGCACCCCTGGGAGCACAACGAGGTCGCTCCCGCCTTGGCCGCCGGCCTCGCCTCCGATCGCCCGCTGATCGTCCTCCACCTGACGCGACCGGCGGTGACCATCCCCGACCGCAAGGCCCTCGGCGTCCCCGACGGCCGCGAGGCTGCGCGTGGTGCCTACGTCATCAAGGACCACGATCCGAGCCGTCCCCACGAGGGCACGCTCATCTGCCAGGGAACCAGCACGACCGATTCCCTCTACGAGCTCTTGCCGCGCTTCCTCGCGGGCGAGGGTCCCAACGTGAAACTGGTCCAAGCCGTGTCCTGGGAGCTCTTCCAGATGCAGCCCGAGAGCTACCGTGAGTCGGTCTTGCCGCAGGCCGACTGGCTCGACTCCACGGTCATCACGAATGGAGCACGCCGGCTCATGCACGACTGGCTGCCGCACCGGGTCGCCGAGGAGTACGCCATGAGCTCCGACTGGGACAACCGCTGGCGCACCGGCGGCAGCGTGGACGAGCTCAAGCTGGAGGCTCACATCGACCCGGAGTCGATCTGGAAGGGTATTCAGCGCTTCGCGAACGAGCGCAAGCAGCGCCTGGCCCGCATCACACCGCAGTTGTAGCCCCTCTCCCGCTCCGGAGCGTGCTTCGCTCGATGGGCTCGGTATGCTGGGCCCATGAAGCGCTCCCTCGGCATCACCCTGCTCCTCACCCTCCCGTTCGCCTCCTGCAAGAGCGTTCCCGACTTCTCCCGCGCCCTGCCCGAGGGGCGCCCGGCACTCTTGCCCTTGGGGCCTCGGGAGGCCATCCCCGACTTCTCGCACCAGTGGGAAGAAAGAGACGAGATCCTGCCCGCCCTCGATCGTTCGATCGAGTGGATGGATCGCGTCCACTCCGAACAGTTCTTCCCCATGGCCGGCATTCCCCACGACCGCGCCGAGCGTTCACTCCTCCGTTTTCGCGAGCTGCTCGAGTCGAGCTGGGACGGCTACGACTTCCACCAGAAGGTGGCCGAGGAGTTCGAGGTCTACAAGTCGGCCGGCTGGAACGGGCGTGGGGGTGGCGTCTTGTTCACCGCCTACTGCACGCCCATCCTGCGCGGTCAGCTGCAGCCGGATATGGTCTATCGCTATCCCCTCTACGGCCTGCCGGGAGATCTCGTCAAAGGGGAAGCAGGTGAGGTGCTCGGCTGGGAAACCTCCTTCGGCCGCTTGCCGTCCTATCCCTCTCGAGGCGCCATCGAAGCGGGAGGAATCCTTGCCGGACGCAACCTCGAACTGGTCTGGCTGAGCGATCCCATCGACGCCTACATCGCCCACGTCAATGGCTCGGCCTTCATCGAGCTTCCCGACGGTGAACTGGTGGGGTTCGGTTACGCCGGGAAGAACGGCAGGGAGTACTCGAGCCTCGGCCAGGCCCTCGAGCAGGACGGGAAGATACCGAAGGGACAGGCGAGCCTGGCTTCGATTCGCGCCTGGGCCGCCCAGGCCTCCGAAGCCGAGATCCAGGATTACCTCGGCCGCAACGCTTCCTACGTCTTCTTCACGCCCATTGACCACAACCCCCACGGAAGCCTGGACGTCGAGGTCACGGGCGAGAGGTCTTTGGCCACGGACAAGACGCTGTTTCCGCGCGCCGCGATCGTCTTCGTGGACGCCGAGGTCGCCAGCGAGCTCGATCAGCCGGCCGAACCTTTCCGCAAGTTCCTGTTCGACCAGGACACGGGCGGAGCCATTCGCTCTGCCGGTCGCGCCGACATCTACCTCGGCGTAGGTCCGCGGGCGGAGGCCCGCGCCGGTCGCACCAAGGCCGAAGGTCAGCTGTACTACCTGTTCTTGAAGGAATGAGCCGCTCCCAGCCCATCCGTCCCTAGCCCCCTCCCACCCGGGGAGACGCGCGGGGGTCGGATCGGTTTCCTCGTTTCTCGTCTCGGGTTTCGCACCATGATCGTCACCGCGCTGCTTGCTCTCCTTCCGGGTCTGGGTCTCGCTCCCCGGGCCACCGATGCTCGCTTGGCGGACTTCCTGGAGGGGGTTCGGCAGGCGACGGGTTACCCCCGGCTTCAGGCCAAGGGGCCGCTCGAGCTGCTCGGCCAGACGCGATACCTGGGTGATGAAGGAGACTATCGGCTGGTCCTGGCGCCGGATGGGCGCTTCCGCACGTTCATCGGAGGCCGCCTGGGGGAGATCCTGGGCTACGACGGAAGTTGCCTCTGGCGGCAAGAGCGCATCGGGAGCGTGCATGAACTGAAACTCGAGGAGCTCGACCGCAACCTCTTGGTGACCTGGGTTCAAAGCGGTCACTGGTTGCACGAGCCCTACCCGCTCTCGATTCGCTGGATCTCCGAACCTACCCGTGAGCGCGGCGGCGTGCTCGAGCTTGGCCTGCAGGACGCACCGATGCGCATGCAGCTGGAGCTGGACGCGGGAACCCGCCTGCCCTCGCGGCTGATCCATCGCTCCGAGAGCGGGCAGACGACCTGGTCGTTCGAAGAGTACTTGGACGTCGAGGGCTTCCGCTTTCCCCGGCTCGTTCGCGTTCGGGCGGGAAGCTCCCTGGAAGATCGCTACGAGATCTCGAGCGCGAGCTGGGTCCAGGGAAAGCCCGAGCTGTTCGAGAAGCCGACCTCCACGACGAACCATGTCCGTTTCGATCCGCAGGTTCCGGCGCGCGTCGAGATGGAGCGGACATTCACCGGGCACCTGCTCGTCCAACCGCAGGTCAACGGGAAGCACGTGGGTTGGTTCCTCCTCGACTCCGGTGCGGCTGCGATGGTGATCGACGGGAGCGTGGCCGACGAGCTGGAGATGCCCGCCTTCGGAGAGGTCCTGGCGGTTGGAGGATCGGGGCGTGCCCAGGCTCGCTTTCGGGAGGCGAGCGAGATCACCCTGGGGCCCATGACCCTCGAGCGCCCTTACTTGATCGAGCTCGACATCGCCTTCCTCTCCTCCATTTTCGGAGTCGAGGTGGCGGGCATCTGCGGCTACGACGTCTTCGCCCAGGCCGTGGTCGAGATGGAACCGGCCAGCGACTACGCGGCCATTCACGACCCGGAGGCCTTCGAGCTCGTCCACGGCTCCTGGCAAGAGCTGATCCTGGACGAACGCATTCCCTGCGTGAAGGCCGCCTTCGAGGGCGACCGCAGCGGACTCTTCAAGATCGACACGGGGGCCAATGGCACGGTGACCTTCCATGCGCCGGCCGTCGACCGCCTCGAGCTCCTGGAGGGGCGCGAGCTGAAGCGCGCCAAGACCGGCGGCGTCGGGGGCTTCGGCGAGGTCCTGATGGGCGACCTCGAGTGGTTCAGCCTGGGACAGCACAGGTTCCAGAGCCCCACGGTGGCCTTCTCCCGGACCGAGATCGGCGGTTTGGCCGATCCCTACACCCTGGGCAACCTGGGTCAGGACTTTCTTTCCGAGTTTCGCCTGACCTTCGACTACCGGCACGGACGGCTGGCCTTCGCGCCCCGGCACTGAAACGAGGGCCCCTCCCTGGCCCGGGAGCAGGATCGCTTCAGGAAAACCCTTCCCTTGGTCGAAGCTCTGGGGTCTCCCCCAGCTTTCCCTCTCCAAGAGATCCCGATGTCTTCCCCCCAGGCTGCCAGCCCAGGCCCCAAGCCTCTGTCCGCATCCGGCCCGAACGAGCCGATCCTGTACCTCGAACCGCGCTTCGTTCCCAAGCTCCAGGTCCTGGGCTACCTCCCCTTCGCCCTCTTCCTGGGCCTCTGGGGCGGCGGCTTCTTCGGCGGTTTCTCCATGGTGCTGTTCGACCTGTTCGACGTCAGCGCCGCTCGCTGGGTCCCTTTCCTGGGGTTCGGAGCCCTGTTCACGCTCCTGGTTCCCTTCCTCCTGCTACGGGTCCAGAAGAAAGCCTACGGCCTCACGCACTACGCGTTGCACTCCGATCGCCTCGACTACATGGAGGGGCTCTTCTCCGTGGTCGAAAGAACGGTGCCCCTGGCCGAGATCACCGAGGTCACCCTGCGTCGCGGAGCTCTTCAGAAGGACCATGGGCTGGGCACGATCATCCTGTCGACTCCGGACAACGACGCGGACAGCACGCGCACGCGTGCGGGGATCCACCTGGTCGACATCGAACATCCCGACCAGGCCTGTCGGGACATCCGGTCCATGGTCGAGAAGGCGCGCCGGGGAACCGAAGAACGCCTGGCCGCCTAGCCTAGTCCCGTAGCAGCCGTTCGAGGGCGCCCCGTCGCTGGGGATCCGCCTCGAGGGCAATGGCCTGCTCGAGCGCCAGGCGCACCTCTTCCTCCTCGCCGTTCTCCCGACAAACGAGGGCCAGGTTCGTCCAGGCCTCGAGAAAGCTCGGATCCCGTTCGAGGGCGCGCATGTAGGAACTCCGGGGTCCCTCCGCCGCTTGGGTGGACTCGAGCAACAGGCCCCGCACGAACCAGGCGTAGGAGCTGTCGGGGTCCTGCTCGACGGCGCTGTCGATCTGGACGAGAGCGCGCTCATAGACCGAAGGGTCCACGACCTCTTCGGCCCGCGACACGGCCAGGGAGGCCGCTTCGACGAGCAGCTGGGAGTCCCCCGGCGCTTCCTGAAGGGCCCGGGCGTAGTGCTCGGCGGCCGTCTCCAGGTGTCCGAGGGCGCGATGACAGCGGGCCAGGTAGAGCTCGAGCTCGGGGTGCTCGAGGCCCAGGGCCGAGGCCCGTACGAGGGCCACGAGGGCCTTGCGCGGAAGGCTGAGGGTCAAGCGCACCTGGCCCAGGGTCAGCCAGCTTTCCCCATGGTCGGGGTCCGCGGCCAGGGCCCGCTCCAGGTCCCCCTCGGCGGCCCGAAGGTAACCGATCTCCTGGTAGAGCCTGGCCCGGGACAGGAGCAGGTTCGGATGTTCGGGGTGCATCTCGAGCCCGATGGCCAGGATGTCGATGGCGCCCTCGTAGTCGCCGATCCGAATGCGCTCGGCGGCCAGCCCGTCGCAGGTGTGGGCGCACACGAACGCATCGCAGGCTTCACCTTCCAGGGAAGACTCGTCGAGGACCGAACGCCCCTTGGGTCCGTGGCACCCCCAGAAACCCGCGCCCACCCAGGTGACCAAGAGCCAGGCCGCAAGGCCCCCGAGCGCATCTGTTTGCCGCGTCTTCCCCAATCGAACGTCGGCGAGCCCCCCGGCTCGCCCCTCCCCGTTCCCCCTTCCAGCGCTAGGATCGACCTGGACCCTTCGAGATCTTGGGGACGATTCGATTTCCCTCTCCTCGCTTCTCTCCTCTCCGCACGGAAACTTGTTCCCATGACCCTCCGCGCCGTCTTCCTGGACGTTGGCAACACCCTGGTGCGGGAAAAGAACTCCCGCTTCGCCCTCTACGCCGAGGCCGCGCGGACCGAGGGAATCGAGGTCTCCGAGGACCGCATGGGAGCCCTCATGCGCAGCGCCCACCGGGAGCTGCCCCTGTGGATCGACGGTTCGTTCCGCTACTCGGACCTGTGGTTCCGTGCCTTCATCGAGCGCATCTTCCGCCAGGAACTCGGACTCCCCGCGGCGCGCCTGGAGGCTCTCACACAGCACCTGTTCGACCTGTTCGAGCAGCGGGACACCTTCCGCATCCTGCCTGGAGCCGTGGAGCTCCTGGACACCCTGGAAGAGCTGGGCCTCGCTCGCGGCATCATCTCGAACTGGAGTGCCCGCCTGCCCCGCGTGCTGGCGGAGCTGGGGCTGGACGGGCGCTTTGACTTCGTGCTCTGTTCCGCCCTGGAAGGCGCCGAGAAGCCCTCGCCGCAGCTGTTCGAGCGCGCCCTGGACCTGGCGGGAGCTCGTCCCGATCAAGCCGTGCATGCCGGAGACCACCCCGTCTACGACGTCGAGGCCGCGAGCGCCCTGGGGATCACGCCCTTCTGGGTCCAGCACGAAGAGCGGGACACTTCTTCCCGGCCAGAGGGCCTCCGGGGGGATCTCTGGGAGCTCCGCTCGTATATCCTGTCGCGCGGGGGGAAGGTCCCATGACGGAAGCGGAGCTGGAAGAGCAAATCGAGACCCTGCGCAACGAAGCGCGCAGGCTGCGCAACGCGATCGAGAGGAGTTTCCTCGGACACCGCGACGTGGTCGACATGCTCATCCTGTGCATCCTCGCCCGGGGGCATGCGCTGCTCGAGGGGGCACCGGGCCTGGGCAAGACGACCCTGGTCAAGGGAGTCGCTCGCGCCCTCGCCCTCGACTTCAGGCGCATCCAGTTCACGCCGGACTTGCTCCCCCCGGACATCCTCGGCACGCGCATTCTCGAGGAGACGGCCGAGGGCCGACACTTCTTCCGCTTCGAACGGGGCCCGATCTTCGCCAACGTTCTGCTGGCCGACGAGATCAATCGCGCGACTCCGCGCACCCAGTCGGCCCTGCTCGAAGCGATGCAGGAGTCCCAGGTCACGCTGTTCGGGGAGAAGAACCTCTTGCCCTCTCCCTTCTGCGTCATCGCGACCCAGAACCCGATCGAGATGGAGGGCACCTACCCTCTGCCCGAAGCGCAGCTCGATCGTTTCCTGTGCAAGCTGGAACTGGCCTCCCCCAGCGAGGACGAACTCGTGATCATCCTGGAGCGCACCAGCGGAGCTCCGGCGGAACCGATCGAACCTGTCCTCGACGGCGCCCGCGTGCTCGAGGTGCGCGAGATCGTGAGCCGTGTTCCGGCCTCCTCCGACCTCGTGCGCTCGGTAGCCCAGCTGATTCGAAGGACCCATCCCCAGGACCCGCGTGCTCCGGAGGGAGTGCGGCGCTACCTGCGCTACGGAGCCAGTCCCCGGGCGGGCCAGGCCATCCTGCTTCTGGCCAAGGCCCACGCGCTCTTGCGCGGACGTCCCTGGGTCTCCGAGGAAGACGTGCGCCACGTCAGCAAGCCCGCTCTGCGCCATCGCCTGATCTTCAACTACGAAGGAGAAGCGAGCGGCGTCCACCCCGACGAGCTGCTCGAGCCGGCTCTGGAGAGCCTGTTCTCCAGCTAGCTCGAGGAGCTGGCACGGGATCGCGAGCTCCGCGCTGGCTCGCGTGAGGCGCAGCGGCCCGACGGCAGCCGGAATGAAGTTCGCTGCCGAAATGCCTGCTGCCGTCCCCTAGAATGGCGCGATGGACTGCCGCATCACCCTTGCGCAAACCAACCCCCGCCTGGGCGACGTTCACAAGAACCTCGACGACCACATCGAGGCCATCACCAAGGCCCGCGGCGAGGGGAGCGAGCTGATCGTCTTCCCCGAACTCTCCCTGACCGGCTACTTCCTCAAGGACCAGGTCTTCGAGCTGGGCCTGGAGCTCGACTCGGAGATCCTCTCCAGACTGCTCGAAGCCTCGAAGGAGATCTCGGTTGGCGTGGGTTTCGTGGAGCGCACCCGCTCCGGCCAGCTCTACAACGCCTTCGCGTTCCTCGAGCGCGGGGAGATCCTCGGCGTTCATCGTAAGGTGCACCTGGTTTCCTACGGGATGTTCGACGAGGCACGCGACTTCGCGGCCGGGGACGAGTTTCGCATCGTCGAGAGCCGACTGGGGCGCTTCGGACCTCTGATCTGCGAAGACATGTGGCATGCCCCCAGTGCCTACATCCACTTCCTGAACGACGCGGACGCTCTCCTGGTCCCCAGCGCTTCTCCTGCCCGGGGCGTCGAGGCGGACGAACCGGGCCTGGGATCGGTGCGTACCTGGAACACGCTGCTCGCGGCCAGCGCGGTTCTCTATCGAACCTGGGTCCTGTACGTCGGACGCGTCGGCTGGGAAGACGGGATCGGATTCGGAGGGGCCAGCGCGGTCTTCAACCCCTTCGGGGACCAGGAATCCCAGCTGGAAGGATTGGAGACCGGCAGCCTCACGACCAGGATCGATCGCTCGAGCCTCCATCGGGCCCGGGTCAAGACTCCCCTTCGCAGAGACGAGAAACCCTGGGTCCTCGCGGCCGCCCTGGCGGACCACGTTCCGCTGCTCGACAAGCTGCGCAGCGAGGGCACTGCGTGAGCCCTGCGCCCGCCTCGTCCCTGGACCTGCAGCCCGAACTCGTCACCGAGCTCCTGGTGAGCTTCCTGCGGGAAGAGGTCGCCGTGGCCGGCATGGACCGCGCGGTGCTCGGTCTGTCGGGCGGAATCGACTCGGCCTTGGCGGCCTACCTGTGCGCCGCGGCCTTCGGTCCGGACAAGGTGCTCGGAGTGTTGCTCCCCTACCGCACGTCCCATCCGTCCAGTGAAGCCCACGCCCGGCTCGTGGCGGACGCGCTGAAGATGCCCGTGCGCAAGGTCGACATCTCCGCCATGGTCGAGGGCTACGTCGACCAGGAAGGCGTGCAGGACTTCGGCCGCCGTGGCAACGTGATGGCCCGTGCGCGCATGACCATCCTCTACGACCTTTCCGTCGAGTGGCGCGGGCTCGTGATCGGCACCAGCAACAAGACGGAGATGCTGCTCGGCTACTCCACCCAGTGGGGGGACGGAGCCCATGCGATCAACCCGGTCGGCGACCTCTACAAGCACCAGGTCTACCAGCTGTCGCGTCACCTGGGCGTTCCGGACGAGGTGCTGAGCAAGGCGCCTTCGGCCGACCTGTTCGAGGGTCAGACCGACGAGGACGACCTG